>NZ_DAQR01000043.1:40514-42220 GCF_002502935.1 Methanoculleus sp. UBA413 | reverse complement strand
ATTCCCACCACGGTCCACTGCTAGGGGCGAGCCTGGGATATCGGTCGCTGGACGGTATAGTCCCCTTCGCGTCCAACGCGAGAGAGCGTGAGAGACCGGCGATCACTCCCACGCACCCTCACGTTCAGGTGAAATGGTCCCCTACCTCTCCACCCGGTCTTCGAGCAGCCTCCGGATCGCCCGGAGTTCCTCCAAAGCCGCGTCTGCTGCCGCCGGCGGCGCTTCCGGCTCCTCCTCGACCGCGACCGGCCCGCCCCTCCGCACAAAGCCCATGATCTTCTCCTGGAGGTCTCCTGCGTCCTCGATCCCGTTGAGGACGATCTCAGCCCGGGCCTGGGCCGAGTAGCCCGCGGTCTGGACCCGGAGCGCCGAGAAGGAGAAGAACCGCATCAGGGGGCCCTGGGCGATATCGACGTTCGTGATCCGGTTGTAGGGGACGATGCCGGTCTGCCTGAACCAGACCCCCCGCTGCCAGGTGATCTCGGTGACGGTGAGCCGGTAGGAGATGCTCCTGTAGTAGAGCGGAATCCAGTAGAGGGTGAATAGAACGATGCCAAGGATAGGTACTCCCGTGACGGCGGCGACGACCGCCGGGGCCGCGAGGATGGCGGGGACCAGCCAGGGCAGGACGAAGATGACGATGGTCAGGGTCAGATATACGTAGAGGTACGACCGGTACTGCGGTGCCGGTCCAAATGCCTCTCCTATGCGGACAGGGGTGAGGGGCATGGTTATCACCTATCCCTCTCGATCCTGGACGGTTAAGCCTTCCTGCCCGGCCTGATCCTTGCGGAGGATGCAGCGGTCGGCTCCGTCCCCGAAGTAGGCCGGGCAGAACGCCACCCCTCCAAATCCTTGCCGCTCGTAGAGCGCCCGGGCCGCATGGTTCGTTGGCGCGACCGAGAGGTAGACCTCCTCCGCTCCGCTCTCCCGGAGTATGCCGGTGACGGCGTCGATGAGCCGTCCTCCACATCCCCGCTGCCGGTGCTGCCCCGCCACCACCAGCCTGACGATCCAGCCCGTGGCCGGCCGGTGCTGCACGAGAGCACCGATGGTATAGCCGACGACTCTCCCTTCGTGCTCTGCGACAAGGAAGGTCCCGGCGAAGAGGACGCCGGCCTGCCTGATGAAGACCTCGGGCTTGCAGTCCCCCGAACTGTTCTCCTGCTCAAGGGCGGAGACCCCCGGGAAGTCTGATTCGCGGTACCCCCTGATGATCAGGTCCATGCCGGTGTATTGGCCCTTACCGGTGAAAAAAGAGGCGGCCGCCCCCGGCCGCCCGCTTCAGGGTCTCATGCCCGCCTGGATCATGTCACGTGCCATTTTGTAGGTCTCGACCTTGTACTGCATCATCTCGATCCGGTGCTCTTTCATCCTGATGTGGGACTCAATCATCCGGATCATCAACTGCCGCATCTGGTCTTCGTCGAGGAGGTCAAACATCCTCTCGAGGAGCATACCGTGGGCGGCGTATCCGCCATAGTGTGTCATGCCATATTCCCCCCTTATATTGGCCTTACCTGTGCTGGGCAAGGCCGGGCATCCCTGTGCCCGCCAGGCAATAAATACCTTATGGGGGTATGGCTGCCTCACCGGCGGGCTGCGGAAATCCCGCCGCCTTCGGCCCAGTTCTCTGCCGGCGGCTCGTAGACGGCGATACAGACATCGTCTGGGGGAACCCCGGGATCGCGGGCGAGATGTTCCAC
>NZ_DAQR01000043.1:24703-40325 GCF_002502935.1 Methanoculleus sp. UBA413 | reverse complement strand
CTCGATGAGGACTGCGTCGTCAGACCGGCCGGGTGGTATCAGGAAGTTCTCCTCTTTTCGCTCGCAGAGCCGGATCCAGAGGGCGGCCTCCGGGGTCTGGAGTGCGTCCAAAAAAGCCTCACGAACGCTTTCGATAAGCGATTGCCGGTACTCAACCGGCTTTCCGGTACGGATCTCGATTCTTGCAAGCGGCATTGGCAAACTCCTGCGGGTGCCGGGGATCCGGGCGAATCCCCGCTCTCCTGCATGAATGCTTGGCACCGGGAGCCTTAACGCTTTCTCAAAGGGAGGGGCATGGTCTCGCCCCGGTTGCGCCGGTTCCGGTTTGTACAGGCGTTGAGCACCTCGTCCATCAACCAGAGCGCCCCTTCGACCCCGGCCACCGCCCGGGAGTGCAGGAGGACCGTGCCCCGGAGCGGCGGTGTCAGCCCGACGAACGCGGCATCGTCGGCAAGCGCCCGCTCGTAGGAGGAGCCAAGGATCAGGTCCGGTTCGGCATCCTGGATCACCTCCCTGATGGCCGAGAAATCGGCCGCCCGGGCGCCGGCGTCGTTCCGGGCCGCGACATGGACGATATCTGCATCGAGATATTGTTTCAGCATCCCTGCTGCGAAATCGGCGTAGGAGCGGCCGGAAAAGATCGCCACCCGGGGCGGGTCGAACCTGCGGAGGTACTTGCTGCACGCCTTCCTGATCCGGGCATCGGCCCATGCAATCTCCTCCCTGACCGGCCGGGTCTCGATGCCGTCAACCGCGGCGGCGAGCGCATCAAAGGTTGCGGCCACGGCATCGAGGCCCAGGAGGGAGCCGCACCATCTCCCGACACCGCTTGCAAGGTCAGGGTTCGTCCCGACGGTGAGGGGCGCCGCCCGGCGTGTCGCGGCGTAGCGGTCCAGGCAGAACGTGGTGGCGACGGTCCCCCCTGCCAGGTTGAGCAGCCGCCGCGCCTCAAGGGCGTTGCCACGGGAGAACGGGTCGGTGCGGCAGATGCCGTCGATGTTGACGCCGGGGGCATCCGGGTCCACCTCGGGCGCGATCTCCGCGAGCGCCTGATGGTATCCCGCCTCCAGGTCACCGAGGAACCCGGGGCTATCGACGATGAAGACCCGCCCGTCCCGGGCGAGGCTCCCGATATCCTCGCCCATGACGGCGGGAACACAGGTGTTGACCACTGCTATCCGGGCATACCGGTCTTCGAGTTCCCCGATCACCTCCTGCAGGCGGGATTCCGTGCCGAAGATGACCTCGTTCTCAACGAGGAAGGTCCCGTGGATAGGGACCCCGACGAGGGACGCGGGGTAGAAGTAACATCCGCTCGAACCGTGGACGACGACGGCGAGGTCTTCAAAACCCGCCAGGCACGCGACCGCCCCGGTCATTGCACAGGGCCAGAGCGGGTTTTCGCACGGTGTGTGATGATCGTCCGGCATTCACAAGATTATGGTAGCGCCGGAATATAAAGCACGATCTCTCCCTGCATGCCGATACTCCGGGAAAAATTGGAGAATGGTTATTTCTGCGCCGCCACGTCCCGCTTGATGACCAGGACCGGTTGGTGGGCGTTCTTGATCACGTACTCAGAGACCGTCCCGAGCAGGCGATCGCGGATGTTCGACCGTCCGTGCGAACCGATGACGATGAGCGAGGCCCCCTCAACATCTGCCGTGTTCACGATCTCTTTCCCGGGGCTGCCGATAGGCACCCTGACGATCACCTCTACACCCTGCTTCTCGAGCGCCCGGCGGGTATCGATGATATGGTGGTGAATCTCCTCCCGCAACCTCTTCTGCGCTTCGGTCTCCTGGTCGGGTACAGTCCCGAGGAACCCCTGTCCTCCCGAGGCGATCAGTGTGACGTCTTTTGAGTCGATGACGTGAACGAGGACCACCTCCCTGGTTCCTGCCTCCCGGAGTGTGGGGATGTAGCCCAGCACCTTCATGGAAGGCTCTGAAAAGTCTGTTGGAAATAGGATGCGTTTGAACATACTCTGACCTTCTCCTCTGGTAATCTACTCTCTGTGAACCAGGTATTTAAACTGCCCCCACCGCGTTCCCTCGCCAGCGCCGCCGGCGCATATCCACAGTAAAATCGTATTCACGGCGTGACCTCTCTCCCTGGGGTGGTTGTTGCCGCTCTCTCGTGCAACCTCTTCTCCGGCGGCAACGGTGCGCGGGTCCCCGGGTCAGTGCGGTGTGCCCCCGTCGAAGTTTCTCTCAATCTTCCGTGAGCAGGGCACGGTACCCTGCCTGGACAAAATGCTGATCGCCGGTCAGGGCATCGGAGATCCCCTGCTCCTTCATGACCCCAAGGGAGATACAATCCGTAAGACTCCACGCTTTATCCAGTCTTTTTTCGTAGATGTCCCATCCTTTTGACCATAGGGTGGGATCAACAAAGACAATCTCCACCCGGGGTGACGATTCAAGGCGACGAAGGAATGCGATAACGGAGGGTTTGAATGCGGTGTTCGAGAGGGCGTTGAACGTCTCGGTTAACACAGAGGATGTGGTGACGAAACAGGATCCGGATCCCATCCGTCCTTTGTAGAGAGCGTCGGCGGTTTCATGGAGATTGTCGCGTTTGTTCAGCAATGCAATCCAGCAAACGGTATCGACAAAACATCTGTCACCGCTCATGGGTATCCCGTTTTGGCGTTCCATACAGGTAGTGATCGTGCTCCGCTGCGAGATCGGGAATATGCGTGTCTACGGCAAGCGACGCTATATCAAAAGCAGGATCCTTATCTACGTCAGGGTCTTCTGGGGAGAGTTTTACCGTAATTGTATATTTCTTCCCCGCTTCGAGATCAACAGGACCGGTCGGTCGGAAAACCGCCCCATCAAACAGAACCTTCAATGTCTTTGTCACCCGAAAAACCACCTCCTGTATCTGATGATCATAGCCTTCATGGATTATTAACTTGTGGGGGCGTGCGGGGCGAAGCGAGATGCCCCGGAGAGCAGGTGCGGGGTTGAACGCAGCGCCGCCCTTCTTCACTATCACCCTGCATGGTTCACATATACCCAATCCACGAATGAATATCGTATTGTCGCTCATTTCCTACAAGTATCGGGCATATCAAGCTGCAATCGTGGAAACACGGTTGAATGTCGCACTCGATACCTGTCGGTGGCTCTACAACACACTCCTTGAAGAATGCAACGCTGCAAACATGCCCCTGCGGATGCAGTTCTCACAGTGGAATTCGAATCTCTCTCCGCAACAGGGAGCGATCTCGTCCCTGATGGATGAGAGCACCTCTCGGTCGGCGATCGGTTGTTGAGCCACGAGTAGACTACTGGAGCATTTCACCTTACCTTGAGGGTGTGTGGGAGTGATCGCCGGTCTCACGCGAAGGCGCGAAGAGCGCGAAGGGGACCATATCGTCCAGAAACCGAACTTCGCGTCCTTCGCGCACTTCTGCGTGACGCAACAATCACATGGAAATATTAGGTGCAATAGTCCACTACGTTCTGCTCAACATTTCCCGGCGTTGAGCTGGAGGATCGTTGTGGTGGAGCATCTCACCTGAAATTTTAGGCGCGCCGTTGCCTCACACGGAAGTGCGCGAGGCTATGAGGATTGTGTGGATACCGGCACCGCCCCTTCGCGTGCGGCTGGCGATCCGCCCCGCGGGCAGTGTGTAGCGATACCATCTCTCCGGGAGGCTCACCCCCGGACCAGGAGCCTCCACCGGTGCAGCATCCTCCGGAGCCCCGCGGTCCCGACCGGTGCCGGGTATGGGAACGGCACCAAAACCCCGTCCGGGGCGACCGTGAGGTCGAGGGCCCGGGCGCACTCGGTGCAGACGGCCTCTGCCGCCGGGTCGGCCCCGAGCATGGGGTGCGCTGTCTGGAAGCAGACCCTGCTCCCCGCCATATCGCGAAATCCTTCAAGCATCGCCTTCTGGTAGGCGCGTTCCTCCTCGACGGCATCGGAGGCGTCGATACCGCAGATCCGGCCCACCTCCTCAAGAAATCGGCACGTCCCCGAAAGCCCGGCCGGGAACGAGTCCACGTAAGGAGTGCCAAACCTCCCCCTGAGGTCCTCGCCGACCGGCTGGAGCGCCGGTTCCCGGAGAATGTTCACGGTGGCGGACCCGAGGCGTTCGAGGTCGCGGGTACTGATCCCCCGCACGAACCTGAGGTTGATGCCGATGTCGAGCCGGCCAAGGAGGCGGGCGATCTCGGCCGCATTCTCATCGACGCCGTACTCCAGGTTCTTCTCCCCTACCAGGTTTGCCGAAAGGGTCGGTTCGGCGGTCCCCGGCCTGGCAAGCGACGCCACCGATAAGAGGGCGCCTTTGATCCCGGTCTCAAAGACCCCGCCGAGGAATCCCGCGGTCGGGACGGCGATCACCGGGACACCCCGGGGTTTTGCACAGACAGCCTCGGTGTCGTCCCCTATCGTCTCGACGATACAGGTTGAGAGGACGAAGATCGAGGCCGGGGCGGGGGAGAGCGAGAGCGCCCGCGCAATAGTCGTCTCCAGGGCCTCCTCGCCCCCGAAGATGATATCATTCTCTGTCAGGCGGGTGGAGAGGAGGCGGGGGACCTCGAGCCGGTCGTTTGAGAGCAGGGTGGCGTGGAGGAGGGAGAAGTTGTGGTGCGCACACCCAGCCGGACCGTGGATGATGCAGACGGCGTCCCGTACCTCTGTGAGCACCGAGAGCGCTCCGGTCAGGGTGCACCCTTCAAACCTGGACGAATTCAAAGGCGAAGGATTCGAGTTCATCCATCTCCAGGGGGGTGGGGATACTTGTCTTCTGGTTCCCATAGACCGTGCGCCCCAGTTCCCGGTAGACCGCCGCCTGGTCCGATTCGGGGGCGTACTCGACGACCGTCTGCCTGTGCAGTTCGGCAACCTGGACATCCCGGGACCGGGGGATGTAGGCGATGAGCCGGGAGTTGATACGGCGGGCGAACTCAGCCACCAGGTCCTGTTCGCCCTCGATGTTCTTTGCGTTGCAGATCACGCCTCCGAGCGTGCATCTGCTCCGCGCCCGGCGCGAGAGGCGGGCGATGGCTTTTGCGATGTTGTTTGCCGCGTAGATGGACATCAATTCCCCGGAGGTGACCAGGTAGATCTCCTGCGCGTAGCCTTCGCGCATCGGCATGGCAAACCCGCCACAGACGACGTCCCCGAGGACGTCGTAGACGATCACGTCTCCTTTGAGGGCGTCCAGGCGTTCGAGGAGCTGGAACGTTGCGATGATACCCCGGCCGGCGCACCCGATACCAGGTTCGGGGCCGCCCGCCTCAACGCATCGCACCCCCCGGAAACCCTGGTAGACCACGTCGTCGACGGTGATGTTCTCGTCCCCGCGCTCCCTGATGAGGTCGAGCACCGTCGGGATCCAGGTCCCGTGCATCAGCATGCGGGTGCTGTCGTGCTTCGGATCGCAGCCGATCTGCAGGATATCAAGCCCCTCCTCCGCAAGAGCTGCCGATAGGTTTGCTGCAGTAGTGGATTTCCCGATTCCACCCTTCCCGTAGAGGGCGATCTGTTTCATTATCTCTAACTATGCGCCTGCATGGGTAATTAGGTGTCGGATGGCGATCCGACCGGGCTACTATATATTCCTTGTTCTACAGATACAAGCATTTTAGAATGTACTATTTGCTGAATACATGCTTGTAAGGCGGATATTTGGAAGAATATTTGTTATAGTGCTGTTTTTATTTATAAAAAAGTATATATTTCGTCCTTAGAAACTCTTGTGAAGCAGAGGAAGAGCGAACCATGGACCCACAATTTCGATCACGGTTGATTGCGGCGATCATCCTCCTGATCGTCGTCTGTTCGGCCTTCTCGGTGAGCCCAGTCGCCGGATTCCGTCTGGAAAACAGGGATGGGAACGGCACCGAGGCGGCACTCGCAGAGGCACTGGTGTTGCAGCAGAGCACCAAAATCAGGAATGAGTATATGGAGAACCTCACTGTCTACATCGACAGCAGGAACGAAGTGTTCGGTGAGCAGGGTGGGCCCGGAACCGCGCTCGGTCTCTACGTCCCGGAGGAGAACGCCATCTACATCCGCTCGGACCAGCACCCTGAGCGGGCTGATGACGTCTTTGCCGAGCAGGTGGGCTACCGGGTCTATCACACCATGGGGTTCGAGGAGAGCACGGTCTTTTCGACCCTTGCCGCAAAGCCCGGGTCGTACCTGGCAGGAGTCAGCGCCCCGGCCGGTGAGGAGAGGGAAGCCGCGGTCTTTGCCGGCGCCTTCATGCTCTACCACACCTCCCCTGACCTCCTGAAAGAGGATGCCCCCGAGGTCTACGCCTACATGGACCTGCTCGCAAAGAACGGCGGCGATGCGGCGGCGGTGGACGACCTCTACACCAACAACCCCCCGGCGTAAACCCCGGGAATTCTTTTTTTTGCGGCGTGGTTCGCACGAACGAACCACTTCACCTCTACTTGAGGGCACGTGGGAGTGATCGCCGATCTCCCGCGAAGAGCGCGAAGCCTTGATGCGCGTGTCGCTCCTCCCAACGGGAACCCTTCGCGTCTTTGCGTGAGACGGTGGTGCATGGACAATATTAGATAAAATGCTCCACTCCGCTCTTCCACGCGAGGGTTTAGCCCCATCCGCAGACGCGTTGCCGCGAAGGGGTGGGCCCGTGATGCGTGGAATGCTAACCGCCCCGGAGCACCGGTCCGTTCCGCCGGTCACTCAAACCCCTTGAAGACGCCCATGAAAAGCATGATCACCGGGATGATCTCAAGACGTCCGATCCACATGACTGCGATGAAGAGGACCTTCGCCGGGTCGGCCATATCGGGCGAGACAAACCCTGCGGTCATACCGTTGTTGCACATGGCAGAGACGACCTCGAAGATCACGTTGCTTGAGTCGAAGGATGTCGGCTGCAGGTGCATCACGAGCACCGTGGCGATGAAGATCGTCAGGAAGTAGAGCATGATGACCAGCATGTTCCGGGAAACCTCAAGTTCGGCGACGTTCTTCGGGATCACCCTGCCGCCGTACTTGAAGGGCACAAGCACCTTCCCGGAGACGAACATCCGCCGGAACCACCAGAGCAGGCTCTGGAACCCGAGGACCACCCGGGAGAGCTTGATACCCCCCGCGGTGCTCCCCGACGCCCCGCCGATCACGATCAGCATCGAGAGGAAGAGGACCGTCACGCTCGCCCACTCGTTCGGGGAGGCGGTCTGAAACCCGGTGCTGGTGACCGCGGCGGCCGACATGAAGAGCGCCTGGCGGACGGCGGTGGCGATGTCGGTTGCGCTGAGCGTGACGAGGTCCCATGCTATCACGACGATCCCGAGCGCGACGAGTATGAAGAGGAGGCGTGCCTGCTGGTCATCGAAGAACCGCACCCCTTTCCTGCGGTAGAGGAGGTAGTAGAGTTTGAACGGCAGGGCACCGGCGATCATGACCGGGACGATGAGGACCTCTAAGAGCGGGTTATTGTAGAAGGGGATCCCCCCCGAATGGACCGAGAACCCGCCGGTGGAGATCGCGGAGAGCGCGATATTCACCGAGTCCCAGAGGGATACCCCCGAGAGGAGGATCAGCCCGATCGATGCGCCGGTCAGCACCAGGTAGATCTTCCACATCTCAAGCCCGGTCGCCACAACACTCGGCATCAACGCTTCCGAGCGCCCTTCTGATCGGTAGAGGCGGAACTGGGTCAGCCCCGTCCGTGAGGCCATCGCGATGGTGAAGGCGACGATCCCGATGCCGCCGAGCCACTGCATCAGCGACCGCCAGAAGAGGAGCGTCCGGGGCAGGTCATCGACCGACCGCATCATGGTCAGGCCGGTATCGGTCCACCCGGACATCGCCTCAAAGACCCCGTCCAGGTACGGGACGCCGAGCCCGAGGGTGAACGGCAGAGCGCTCACAAGCGCGCTGATCAACCATATCAGGGCGACGGCCATGAGGGCGGTGGAGAGGGGGGCCTCACGCTCCTGCCGGGGGACCCGGGCAAAAAGCGTTCCGAGGAGGAAGAGGGTGGCGGGGACGGAGGCCATGGGGAGGATCATATCCCATTCCCGGTAGACCACCGCCACGACGAGCGGCACTGCTGTGCCGATACTGATATACCGGAATATATCGCCGATATCGTGAGCGATGGTCGAGAATTGCTCGATCCTATCCATCGATACAGATTCTCCGGGCGCTCTTATCTATCTTTGCGGGGCTGTGGCGGTTCACTCCCCGCCGGCCACACCGGGAGCGCTCTCGATGGCGATGCGCCGGTTGATGATCCGCCAGGCAAGGATGAGCTGGGCTATCCCGCCCGCCGTCAGGTAGGCACCGTTCTTGACCAGGTTGATGGGCTGGACCTGCGTCTGGATCTCGATGTTCCTCTCGAGTTTCCTGACCACGGTGTAGTTTAGTTCGCCGTCGAACGTGAGTGCCCCCATCGCCCTCCCTTCCACGTCCTCGGTGGTGAACTCGACCATGAAGTCCCGTTGCGCGAGGGAGAAGATTGGGAAGAGGTCGATGGAGAGGTCGACGTTTCTGATGCTCCTGTCGATCTCGTTCTGGCAGAGGGTGACATGGTAGACGTTCCGGTTCTCGCTTGCCTCCCTGCCGTACTTCGAGAAGCCGATCCTGATGACCGCGTCTGCAAATCCCCGCTGCGGCGCGATGTAGCGCTCGTAGTCGGGTTTGCGCTCCTCCATCTCGGCAATGACCGCCTCCGGGGAGTAGCCGCGCTGCTCCACGTCGCGCTTGATCTTCCAGGCACGCTTGACGCCGGGGTCCGGGTCCACGTAGAGTTTGAAGTCGATCAGGTCCCGCAGTTTCTCGGTGATGAAGGGGTGCAACCCTTCGACGATCAGGATCTTTGTGGGGCTGAAGGGCACCGGGGGATCGAATTTGCCGTTGTCATGGTTGTAGACCGGTTTTTGGATGGACTTTCCCGCCTTCAGGTCCTCCAGGTGCTCTTCGAGCAGGTCGAACCGGTTCGCCTCGGGGACGAGCGGGGTGATCCCGAGTTCCTTTCGTTCCTGGCGGTCGTACCGGTGGTAGTCGTCGATGGTGATCGTGGAGACGAGGTCTTTTCCAAAGATCGCCCGGATGGCCCGTGTGAACGTGGTCTTCCCGCTCCCACTGTCTCCTGCTACGCCGATGATGAAGACGTAGGGCGACTCTGCGATGACTCTCTTGAAATCGGAGGATGGTGACATAGGTCAGCTCATTGGATTGATCGGTATCCTGGACTGTTAAGATTTTGGTTCGGAAAGAGTGGCACGGCCCAGTGGGCCGGAAAAGTGAAAAACCGCAAGGGGTGTCCTCTTCGCCGCCCGAAGAGGGGGGCGGGAAGCCCCCTCAGGCCACGATGGCCCCGGCCTCCTCGTGTCTCTTCCGGATATCGTCGGCGAGCCGGTCCAGCGCCGCGAAGTCTTCCTCCTTCGGGTAGCCCTTGACATAGACCGGTTCGAGGAACTCGACCTTGAGCCGGCCGAGCATATCCTTCAGGGTATCGACGGTCTTCCCGCCCCACCCGTAGGACCCGATCACCGTCGCGTAGCGGGTCTTCGGGCGGAGGAGGTTTGCGAGGTACGCGGCGTAGACGACCTGTGGATGGGGGCCGAAGATGAGTGTCGGCGCCCCGATCACGACCGTCGCGGCATCCACCAGCGCCTTTGCGAGGTCGCCGGTATCGGTCACCGTCAGGTTGAACGGCTCGACCTCGATTCCCCTCTGCACCAGGGCATCGATGAGGTGGTCGACCATCGCCTGCGTGCTCCCGTGCATGGAGACGTAGGGGAGGACCACCACGTTCTTCACCGCATCGCCCGTCCAGTCCCGGTAGGCGTCCATGATGAATGCCGGCCTGTCGTAGAGCGGGCCGTGGCTCGGCGCGATTATATCAATCTCGCGCGGCGCCAGTTTCTGCAGGTGCCCCTTGATGCTCGCGCGAAACGGCATCATGATCTCGGCGTAGTAGCGTTTCGCCGATTCATAGATCACACCCTCGTCAGGGACGTAGAGGGAACTCGTCGCGTAATGTGACCCGAAGAAGTCGCAGGGGAAGAGGACCCGGTCTTCCTGGAGGTAGGTCAGCATCGTCTCCGGCCAGTGAACCCAGGGGGCGATGATGAACTCAAGCGTCTTCCCCCCCAGGGGGAGGGTCTCCCCGTCGCCGATGACGAGGCAGCGGTCTTTCTGGATATGGAGGTGGTCGATCAAGAGGTCGCGGCATTTTTCGTTCGTCACCACCTTTGACCCCGGAAATCGGTCGAGCACCGCCGGGATCGAGCCCGAGTGGTCCTGCTCGGCATGGTTGCAGACGATGTAGTCGATTCTCCCGACGCCGAGCTGGTCCAGGTTCGCCATGAGGTCTGCGGTCATCGCAGGATCGACGGTGTCGATCAGCGCTGTCGCCTCACTGCCCTGCACCAGATAGCTGTTGTAGGTGGTGCCGTCGGGAATCGCGATCAGCTCGTCGAAGATTCGGCGGTCCCAGTCGATGGCCCCGACGGAGAAGACACCCGGCACAATCTCACGTGCGGTCATCTTCTACCGCCTCCAATCCGGTCATGCTCTGTTGTTTGTGGGACATGGTTCATGTTCTCCAGCCGCCCCGGCGGTCTGTGCCGTGCCGGTCGGCGATAAATCCCTATCCTGCCCGAACGCTGATAACGGTTTCGCCCTGCTACTCCAGGGCAGCGCATCATCACACGCGCCTGGGGTTCGCCCACGTCCGCGTGAGACCGGATCACCGTCTCCGCACCTCAGGTTGCCTCACGCAACCATTGCGTGGAACTATTAAGTGCAATGGTACACTACTGCGTCATTTCACTGTATTTTGCGGCTCCTGGTGCTGATTGCCAGCCGCTCGTGTGGGTCAACCCCGGGTGCGATGGGATTATTAGTTACCCCGGAGCACTACCCACAACCGGGAGGCAACCTGTGAAGATCCAGGAGACCCACTCATTTGACCTGACACCTGCCGAGGCCGTCCGCCTCCAGGAGGTGTTGCGGGCCCAAGTCCGCCTCTCCGGCGATACCGGGGAGATCTCCCTCGTGGCCGGTGCCGACGCCTCCTACACGAAGGGTTCGGACGAGATCTACGCGGTCGCGGTCGCCCTCCGCTACCCGGACCTCACCGTTGTCGAGCGGGTCTCTGCCCGCACCACGACATCGTTCCCCTACATCCCCGGGCTCCTGACCTTCCGGGAAGGCCCCGCCCTCATCGAGGCGTTTCGGAGGCTGCAGTCAGAGCCTGACGTCATCTTCTTCGACGGGCAGGGGATCGCCCACCCAAGGGGGCTTGGCATCGCGAGCCACCTGGGCGTCCTGCTGGACCGGCCCACCGTCGGGGTCGCAAAGAGCCTCCTCGTGGGCACGGCGGCGGACCCGGGGCCTGCCCGGGGCTCGGCGAGCCCGGTGCGCCGCGACGGCGAGACGATCGGGATGGCGGTGCGGACAAAAGCGGGGACAAAACCGGTCTACGTCTCGGTGGGCCACCGGATAGCTCTTGCGCAGGCGGTCGACCTGGTGCTTGCGACAACACGGGGATACCGACTCCCTGAACCGACCCGGCAGGCCCACCTCTTCGCAAACGAGGTCAGGAGAGGGGGAGGGCAGACCACTCTACCGGGTGGGGAGTAGTTGACCGTAATGTGAGGTTGTTGGTGCATGAGATCGGATCGCCGCCGGTAACACCCAAAAACCTCACGAAGGGCGTGGGGAATATGAGATGCCGTGGTCCATACTACCGCCCGCCGCACCGGCATAGCATACCGTCCGTGGTCGTGTAGGACCCGCATCGACTGAACTGCTCGGCCGCACACCCGAACCCGACCGCAACGATCGGGATGTTGAGTAGCGAAGGCCGATCCGCACCATAGAGATACCAAAGCACCACCCGATCAGCGTATCCCGCCGGGGTGCCGCTCTCCTTGCGTGAACGCGGCATCGGGCTGTTTCCAGTTTACGCTCCGGAAGGCCGCTCACGGGGGTCCGAACAGGTGACGGCGTACAACGAGTGACGAGCAATTCTCCCCGTGGAGAACCGCTGATCGAGGCTGCAACAGCCATTGCCGGTACTGGTGCGCGGGGCTCCGTTCCGGGCAATCACAACCGGTCCCATCTACCCGGCAACGCTGTCGTCTGCTCTGATCTCCATGTTAGTCCACGCCAAATATCCATCCGGCCCACAGGAGGAGTGTAGCCGGCCAGCGTAGTTTTAAGCATCTCGCGCAACACCACTGCACAAAAAGATATGTTTTTGATATCGTCAACGAGAGGTGCGTCTCGTGAACATCCATGAATGCAAGAAAGATCATTGCAGGGGGGTTCATCGGCGGTATAACCCTCCTCATCGTGAACTTCGTCATCTCGGCGCTCGTAATGCTTGTCGCCCCCTACGATGTTCTCACTCTGGGCGGTATGCGACCGGCGGATGATCCGCTGATGCTTTTCTTCTTCGCCTACCCGTTCGTCCTATCGTTTGCAGCGGCCGTCGTATTCGACCTGGTGAAGGACGCGTTACAGGGCGCGTCGAGCAGCAAAGGGATGACGTTCGGTGCAATACTCTTCCTGATCTACACGGTGCCGGGTGTCTTCATCGCCTTCACGTCGATGAACTACCCAACCGGGTTCTATCTCGAAGACCTCCTCTTCGGGGCTATAGGTTTCCCCCTTATCGGCGCCATCTACGCCATGATCTGGGAGTATCTCTAGCCGGTTCTCACCCCGGACCCGCTTATCCGGTGCGGGTCCCGGGAGAGCCCTGCCACCCGAAAAGAGCGGCACGGGTATCGGAAGTCAGGGTCGACCGCGAGATCCCGCCGGTCTGAGCAATGCCTTGCGCAGGGGAAGACTTACTTCCCGGTTATCCTTCTGATCCTCACGAGCGGCGACGAGCGTCCGAGGAAACCCGAGAGAAACCCGGCAAACTCCTCATCCCAGCACCCTGCACCGACACTCACCGTCCAGCCATCCTCCATCGAGCGGCGGACATGTTTGCCGAGCGCGACATCTAGGAGCGCCTTTGACCGCAGGAGGTCGACAGCCCGGGTGAACGTGCGGGGGAGTTCCACGACGTAGCGGCCGTCCTCGATGTAGGGGCCGGCGAGAACCTCGTCATCGACGTACTTTGCGACGAACTTCGCGGCGTTCCCCCGCGACCAGGCCGGCGGTCCGATGTGGCGGCGCATCACCGGGACCTCATCCGCCATCAGTTCAAAGAGAAGCATGCATCGGTCCTTCTGCATACAGACGTCAAGTCGGTTTGCCGGAAACCCGCTCCGCTCAAGGAGTTCCCGGATAGACTCGGCCGATTTCCTGAGCTGGGGAACCACCGTATCCGGCGTGTACTCCGGTGTTGCGAAGGTGATAGAGAAGAGATATGTCCCCCGCGCCGCAAGCAGGCGGGCGAAGACCTCCCGGCTGAGCGGCGGGGAGGATGGCCGGCAGAAGAACACCTCGGACGGCTCCTCCAGGTAGCCGCGGGCGAGTTCCACAAATTCGAACATCCGCGAGACCGAGAGCGCCGCCGCCACGTTCCTCTCCGGGTCGACAGGGTCGATGACGATGAGCGGCTCCTCAAAACTCTTTGTCCCGTGATTCTCGATATCGACAACCTCCCCCGGCTTCCAGCAGGCGGCGGCCTCGAGAAGCGGGTGGAACCCGCCGTAGTAAATTGTCAGGATCTCGCAGAGGTATCCTGAGAACCCCTCGGTCATGTGGTCAGACCCGTAGACCCCGCCTGCCTTCGCGAACTGCTTTGTGAGGAGGACATCGTCGACGTAATCACCGATATGGGCCCGGATGTACCGGGTGTGAAACGGTGTCCGGTCCACGGCGCTCTTGATCTCAGTGGCACTCGGGACGGCGTAGCAGGGGACGAGATCGATATCGAGCGAGTTGATCGTCGCGTTGATGTAGGGGTGTTCCGCGTACTTCTCGCGCCAGGTCGCACCGAACTCCTCTGCGATCCGGCGTGCCAGGGATAGCCCCTTCTCTTGCAGGTCCTCCCGCGGGAGGGAGGGGTCGAAGAGCATGAAGATGTCGAGGTCCCGGTCGCCCCGGACGAAGGTATCGCGGGCGACCGACCCTACCATCATCGCCTTCGCCATCCCGGACCGCTCCACCGCCTCGATCAGGCGCTCTCCCATCGTCCTGATGTAGGCCCGCTCCTCAGGCGTGGGACGGATCCGCCTGAGCACCTCCTCCTCGCAGGGGCACTGGGTCAAAGCGCTACCTCCACGAGGTCCTCGTAGACCGATCCGCGGGGCGTAAGCGTGCTCTTCTTGAGTTTGATGCTCTCCACCCGGAACCTCCCGAACGGTTCGCGAGGCATGCACTGCACCTGCCCGAGGAGCGAGGGGTGGAACTCCTTCACCCGTGCAAGCGTTGCGTGGGGGCGGAAGGGGCGGCGTTCCCGGGGGAACCCGAGCGGCTCGAGGAGGTCGTCCACCTGCCGGGCGAGGGCGGCGCTCTCCCCGGCGTCGGTGATGTCGCACCAGACCACCCGCGGCCTCCGCGGGGAGTTGCAGGCCGCACACCCGACCGTCAGTTCGAAAGGAGCGGCCCTGACCGCCCGGAGCGCCTCGATGATTGCCCCGATCTTCCCGGGTTCAACCTCCCCGAGGAACTTTAGCGTGACGTGGAGGTTCGCCGGGTCGACGAGCGCGAGACGCCCACCGGACTGTGCCAGGATCGCCTGGGACTTGCGGACCCTCTCGCGGATCTCTTCGGGCAGATCGATTGCAACAAACGTCCTGACCATGTTATCGTACCTAATCGTGTCTCACCCTACAAAATGGTGCTTGTCGGGCGGGGGCGCACCCGGGGGATACGATGCCGGTAGGGCGCGGGGGCGGATTCGGCGCGGGTCTCACCCCGGGGCCGTACCGGATACCGGTGTTTGTGCGCCCTGTAATAAACGGTTCCCTGCAGCGAATGAGAGCAGATATATTCGACCAGCGCAAAACCATAACGATCGAATCCGGGGGTATTATCATTTCCGATACAACGCAATTCATCGTATATACACTAGAATTCTGCCCGAATTGCGAAATTCTCAAAGAGTTCCTGGCCTCCAGGGGTGTCCCCTTTGTCGAGTGCGACATGGCGTCCGCCGAGGCGCTGACGGAACTCCGCATGAACGGCATATTCGTCCAGGAAGCGCCGGTGCTGCAGAAAGGTGACGCGTTCTATACGTCCGGCGATCTCTTTGCCGGCGGCGCGTTCCAGGAAGACCTTGTCGCCGACCTGATCGCGGAGGCATGAGGTTGGCCCGCAAGTCGACGCAGACGACCATATTCGGGGAGTTCGTCCCCGTCCTCCCCAAAGTCCGGACATCGCGGGGGTACCTTCTCGACTGGGACAGGAACCGGATCGTCAGGCAGATCATGGAGGAGAGCCGGCTGGTCGAGGTCTTCTACGGCTACGAAGGGGCCGACGAGGAGACTGCACAGGATATCGCTCGAAGGGTCGAGAAGAAGATCCAGATGCTGGGCCTTCAGTCGCTCTCCGGCCCGCTGATCCGCGAGATCGTCAACATGACGCTCCTTGAGCGCGGGCTTACGTCCTACCGCAACGTCTGCACACGGGTGGGAACCCCGGTCTTTGACGCGCACCTCATCGATGTGGGGAGGGGATTTGAGGCCCGGGATAACGCGAACCT
>NZ_DAQR01000043.1:21445-24457 GCF_002502935.1 Methanoculleus sp. UBA413 | reverse complement strand
CTCCCCCCGGACCTTGCGGACCACCACCTCCGCGGCGACCTCCACATCCACGACCTGGAATACTTTGGGACAAGACCGTTCTGCATTGACGGGAGCACAGCCATACCCGTACGGACGGACAACCGCATCAGGAGCATCCTCCCTGCAGAACTCCCGTTCTCCGGTGACGAATGGCGCCCAGAGGACCTCTCCGCGCTCACACCAAAGGGCTGGAGGCGGGTTAGCAAGGTGACCCGCCGGCGGGTGAACCCCGGCGAGATGATCCGGATCCGGACGTCGAGCGGACGGTCGCTCTCGGTCACCGGTGAGCACCGGATTCCGGTGCAAACCAGGGACGGTATGGCTATCCGCCGTGCCGATGAGGTACGCGCCGGAGATACGCTTTATGGGATCCCGAGGACCGACGCCATCCGCGGGGAGACGATAGAGGCGATCGATCTCATCCGGGAACTGCCTGCATCGGTCCCGGCCCACCTCCTTGAAAACGTCTACGTCCGCGGTGCCGAAGAGATCTTTGCTGATGTGGTGCGGATCGGAAAGGCTGCCTCATACGCCGATATCTCCCGGGCGCTCGGCGTCGAGCACCAGAAGCAGTGGTATACCCGTGGGATTATGCCGGTTGCTCTTTTTGCAGCCTTCTCTCGCCGCTACGGCATCCGGAATTATGATCAGGTCACCATCGGCGTCACCGGGAGCGGAAACGAACTGCCCGCTCTCTTCACGCTTACACCGGAACTCATTCGCCTTCTTGGGCTCTTCGTTGCCGAAGGCAACTACAACGCATCGCTTGAGGCCGGGCAGTACAACCTGGCAATCACAGAGAACGCCCTGGCGCCCGCGATCCAGGCAGCGGCATGCACAAGCCTGAACACCTACGCAACACTCACCGGAGGCACCCCCGACACCACGACCATCTACGGGGTCGAAGTGGAGCGTAACCGGGCCCTGCAGGTCTACTTCGGGGGAAAACTCGTCTACCTGATCTTCCGCTACGTCTTCGGCATCCCGGAGGGAGCGGCCGGAAAACGCCTCCCCTGGATTGTCTACCACCTTGACGACGTGCTCCTCCATGAGTTCCTCTCCGCTCTCTTCACCGGGGACGGTTCTACGTACTACCGCCCCGAGAAGTCGGATTGCATCGTCAACTACACCACCACCTCCCCGGCGCTCCGGCAGGAACTCGCGCTCCTGCTCACCGCGCTCGGGATCACCCCCCACATCGTCGAACTCTATAGCGAGGAAGAACGGCCGACACTCTACCGGCTCCAGCTTTCCGGGCGCAAGAACATCGAGACGTTTGCCCGGTATGCCACATTCCTTGATCAGAGGCAGGACCATATCGACGGTTTCCTCTCTGCGGTCAAGGAGGGGCAGGGCCGGGAGCGGGAAGAGACTGTTGTCGAGACCTCACCGACCGAGCCTACCGGCGAGTACGTCTACGACCTCTTCCTCGCCGGCGACGGGACCGAGGAGAGCCATACGTTCTATGCCTCCGATGGCCTGCTCATCCATAACTGCCAGGATTGGGACCTCCGTTACTTCTTCTACTACGGCCTGATGCCTGACGGCAACGGGACGAAGGCATCGGTCGCCGGCCCGGCGAAGAGGGCCGAGGTGGCGGTCCTCCACGCAGTCAAGGCGCTCGGTTCAGCCCAGACGAACTTTGCCGGCGGCCAGGGCTACTACAACTTCCTGACGTTCATGGCCCCATTCTTCGAGGGGATGGACTACGAGGAGATCAAGCAGCTGATGCAGATGTTCGTCTACGAGATGACCCAGATGATGGTCGCCCGGGGCGGCCAGGTGGTCTTCTCGTCGGTCCAGCTCTCCCCGGGTGTTCCCACCCTCTGGAAGGACAAGCCCTGTGTCTACCGCGGCAAGGTCTGGGACGGGGAGCAGGCGCCGCTCCGGACCTACGGCGAGTTCGAGCGGGAGGTCAGGCTCCTCTTCAAGGCGCTGATGGAGGTGATGCTCGAGGGGGACTACTGGGGCAAACCTTTCTCCTTCCCGAAACCCGAGATCAGCATCGAGCCCGACTTCCTCACCGAGGACGAGGAGTTCAACCGGAAGCACCCCGACCTCCCGACCTACCACGACCTCTACCTGATGACCTTTGAACTGGCATCCAAGTACGGCACCCCCTACTACGACAACCAGATCCCACCCTACCGGGGCGCCGGGGAGGGGATCTCCTGTTACCAGTGCCTCGCGGGCGACGAACTGGTCCCGGTGGCTGACAGCGACGGGAGGATCATCGTCAGGGCGATCAGCGACCTCTTCGATGCCGCAGCAAAGAACGGGAGACGGATAGACCCCTTCGGCACGGAGCTCGCCTACTATGACGGTAAGGCCCCGAGCGTCGACTTCACGACCCTGGAGGCGTCGCTTCGCCCGTTCCACGGCGTGATGCGGCAGCAGTATATGGGGGACCTCCTCAGGATCACCCTGGAGTCAGGCCGGCAGATCACCGTCACGCCCGACCACCCGGTGTACGTCCTGAACGGCGGGAGGTTTGTCAGGGAGACGGCAGGCGATCTCGAGCCCGGCGACTACCTGCCGGTGATGAAGGCCGGCGGGTTCTCCGAGACGCAGGTCACTGAGATCAATGTCGCGGAGGTCATCGCCGGGGCAGGCTACGCCGACCAGATCCAGGTCACCGAAGACGGAGTGAAGACCCGTGGCGCCCGGCGTCCCGGCCTGCCCCGCACCCTCCCGGTCAGCCGCGACCTTGCAGCGTTCCTCGGCTACTACCTTGCGGCAGGGTCGAGTGACCACTCCGGGCGACAGTATACGGTCAGGCTCTCCTTTGCGGGGCACGAGGCCGGTCTTGCGGCGGACGCAGCCGCCTGCATCCGCACCGTCCTCGGGTATGAGCCGAAGGTCAGCGAATCTGCCGCGGGGACCGAGGTCGTCGTCAGGAGCAAACTCATCTACCTGCTGGTCGACGCACTCGGGTGCGGCTCCTCCGCCGGCGAGCGGTCGGTGCCCGACCTCCTCTTCAACATCGACCGC
>NZ_DAQR01000043.1:0-21242 GCF_002502935.1 Methanoculleus sp. UBA413 | reverse complement strand
CGTGCCCGGAGCATCAGGCTGAAGACGGCCTCCCCGGACGCTGCCCGGAGACTGGTCTGGCTGGCAGGGGAGATCGGCGTCCAGATGAGTTACGCCGAGCGGGAGGCGACGGTCCGGAGGGCCGATGCCCCCGAGAAGGCCTATATCTGCAGGATCACGGCCCAGGACCAGATCGACCGGTTCCACGCAGAGACCGGGTACAGCGCCGAGGTGCCGCTTGGGAGGCAGACCGGCGGGGCCTTCACGCACCTCCCGGAGAGCGGGCAGGCTTTTGGGTGCACCGCCCTCGCGTGCGCCGGCAGGTACAGCGCCGGCGAGCTTGAGGGGATTCAGGTATCGCTCTTCCTCCCGCCCGCCGCGAGGCAGATCACCCGGGGCGACGTCCACCCGCTCCGTATCCGCTCGATCGAGCCGGTGCCATGCGACGACGGCTACGTCTACGACCTCGTCGATGTCGCCGGCACCCATACCTTCGCAAACGCGCTCGGCATCGTGACCGGGAACTGTTGTGCCTACCAGTTCTCGTCGCTTGCAAACGAGGACGACGAGTTTGAGGACAAACTCTACTTCCGGGAGGGGAAGCACTTCTCGATGGGTTCCTGGCAGGTGATGTCCATCAACTGCCCGCGAGCGGCGTATAAGGCGGAGGGCGACCAGGAACGGCTCTTTGCCGAACTGAAGGCGCTCATGGACACCGCCGTCGAGCTCTACCGCATCAAGCGGCGCTGGATGTCGCTGATCCGGACAAACGGGCGGATGCCGTTTGCGATGCAGCGCCCGAAGGACCCGAACACCGGCGAGCGCGGTGCGGTCGCCGTGGACCTCGAGGGGCTCGTCTACACCATCGGCGTGGTCGGCGTCAACGAGATGGTCCAGCACTTCACCGGCCACCAACTCCACGAGTCGAAGGATGCGTTCCGCCTTGCCGTCCGGGCCATGACGGAACTCGAGATGTACGCCCGTGAACTCTCGGCGAAGCACAACATGACGATCGCGCTTGCCCGTACCCCGGCGGAGACGACCGGCCAGCGGTTCGCGGTCGCCGACCTCCTCGACGAGCGGTTCAGGGACCACGCGATCAAGGTCGTCAAGGGCGACGCTGATGCGGCGCTCGATATGCTCGGCACGACGCTCGACCTCCCCATATACTACACGAACGGGACCCATGTCACCCCGGCGGCCCCGGTCCCGCTCACGAAGCGGATCGAGATCGAGCACGTCTTCTTCCCGATCGTGGACGGCGGGAACATCTTCCACATCTGGCTTGGGGAGGCGCGGCCTGACCCCAGGGGGCTGATGGAGATGGCGATGAACCTCTGCCGGACAACCCAGATCGGCTACTTCGCCTTCACCCGGGATCTCACGGTCTCCCTCAAGGAGTACCGGGAGCTCAGGCCGAGGCATGAGGAGCCCGGGAAGGCGGCCGGAACGTCCCCGGCGGCAGACCGGGCGGACGCCTGACCGGTATCATACCTTTTTTGGCCCTGCGGGGAGATTCTGATAGTAACTGTCGTGAGGACGGCGGCGTGCGAGGTTACCTATGATCGATCTCAAGACTCCACTCCTGGCGATCGATGTCGGCAGGGGCACCCAGGATATCCTGGTCTACGAGCCCGGCCGGCCGATCGAGAACAGCATCAAACTGGTCCTTCCCTCCCCGACCGTGGTGGCGGCTGAGCGAATCCGGCAGGCGACCAGGGCCGGGCGCCCGGTCTTCCTGGACGGGTTCCTGATGGGCGGCGGCGCAAACACCGGCGCGATACGAAAGCACCTTGCGCAGGGTCTCCCGGTCTATGCCACGCCCGGTGCTGCCGGAACCCTTCACGACGATCTTGAGCGTGTGCGGGCGATGGGGGTCGAGATCCGGGCCACAGCTCCCGATGACGCGGTGACCGTCCATACCACCGACTACATGGAGCCTGAGATCAGGAAAGCGCTCTCCCTCTTCGGCGTCGAGTACCCGGAGAACGTCGCGGTCGCGGTCCAGGACCACGGCTACTCGCCGCACCGGAGCAACCGTATCCACCGGTTCGAACTGATGCGCGAGCAGCTGGATACCGGGGACTGGGACCTCCTCTCGCTCGTCGCGGACCCCCCGCTTGCTGATATGACCAGAATGCAGGCGGTCAGGAAACAGGCGCCGGGGGCGCTCGTCACCGATACCGGGCCGGTCGCGCTCATCGGGGCGCTCTGCGATGCGAGGGTGCGGCAGCGGGCGAAGGAGGGGATCATCCTCGTCAACGCCGGGAACGGCCACACCCTCTGTTTCGCCCTGAAGGGCCGCGAGATCTACGGGCTCTTCGAGCACCATACCGGCTCGCTCGACTCGAAACGGCTGCAGCACTATATCTGGAAGCTCGCCGACGGCACGCTGACGTCAGAAGAGGTCTTTGATGACGGCGGCCATGGGGCGGCGGTCAGGAAGCCGCTCGTCACCGATACCGTGGTCATCACGGGTCCAAACCGGCTCCGGCTGATGCCGGAGGCCTACCAGGCGGCGCCCTTCGGAGACATGATGCTCTCGGGGTGCTTCGGGCTCGCGTACCTCTGGAGGGTGTTCCGGGAGCGGTGAGGGGCCGGGGTTCCCGGTTCTCCCCCTTCACGCGCGAGATCCCCTCAATATCCCACCGGCACGGCTATGCCTCCCCGCTGAGCCACCCAAGGAGATCGCTGAAGAACTCCACGACCAGGTCGAGCGGCGATGACGCCGCGGCCGGCGCTTCCGTCCCGTCCATCTCTTCTTCGGCATAGAGGGTCGTCAGTTCGTCCCTCCCGAGGCTTTTCAGGGCATCGAGGTGCCCGGCCGCTTCGGTAACGATCTGGTCGTGACCGATATCCCGCATCCACGCACCCGGGATCGTCTCAGACGGGAGGAGCGTCGAGTTATGGATGCCCACAAGCGTGTAGAGCGCGGGGAGGGGCGACTCCCCGGCCACGTCCCCGTCCCCGGCAGGCCGGATGGCGATCACCGGGTCTGAGAGCCCCACCGACGGGTGCTCCTGGTCGCCGGCAAGAGCATAGGCCCGGAAGGAGAAGAACTCGGGGTTCGTTGTCAGGTTGGTGATCTGCCGCTCCTCGTTGAGGGTGAGGTCTTCGAGCGTCAGCCTCCCGGTGCGGGTGAGGACCGAGAACTCCCAGACGGCCCGCTCCCCGTCGCGGAGTTCCCCGGGCTCGCTGGTCCGCGTGATCTCGTAGACCCCGGTCTCGCCTGGCGGTGGCACCAGGACGACGTAGGCCGGGTCCTCTCCCGCGAGCGTCACGTTCCTGGCCTCGACCGTCACGGTGACGGTGAACGTCTCCCCCTCAAGCGCCACCCTGGGGTGCCGGCCGCCAAGGTGCATGGCGGTGTCGAGCAGCCAGTCCAGGTTTGCTATCTCTACCCCGTTCCTGGTGAGGGCGACGTCCTCCGGGGTCCGGTCGAGGAGCACCCCGACGCCGCTGACGATCAGGCCGTCACGCGGCACAACGGTTGCCGGCGCCACTGTGGTCCGGTTCTCACCGGGGGTGTAGGTCGTTTTGGGGCTGACGACCTGGTGGGTGCTCAGGACCAGCGGGCGGTGGTGGGACTTGTGCGATCTTGCCAGTGTCGCGCCCGGCCGGGGTGGAACGTCCTTCTCCATGGTCGGCGTCGCCTCTGTCCCGCCATCATCGTCGGTCCCCTCATCCTCCTCTTCCTCGGTGGCTGTGGGCGTCACTGTGGTGGACTCCCCGACAGTCGTGTTTGAGGTCAGCGCCGTCTCACCGTTATCGGTGGACGCGTTCTTCATCACGGTCTGTTCAGGAGTGGCGTTTGAGGTCGGCGTCTCTTCTGTCCCGTCATCATCGGTCCCCTCGATGGCTGTGGCCGTCTCCGTGGCAGGCTCTCCGGTCTCTGTAGCGTTTTGGTCCGGCGTTATCCCCCAGGTCACCAGGGCAGGTTTACTCTTCGTTACGTTCTTTTCTTTCGATATGGTGGGTGTGGGGGTCTCTTCGGGCTCGACTGCCTCAGTCTCATTCGGTGCGGTGGGGGTAGCCGGCACCTTCGCGGTGACCGACTTCTCTTTTCCGGCCGCATCATCAGGCGCGGCCCCGGTCTGGATGATGCGCTTGCTCCAGAGACCAGCCGCTCCTTGGTCCGGCGTCGGGGTCACCGCGGTGCTCCCGGCCGGTGCTGTGGGGAGTTCCGGCGTCTCCTGCGGGGCAGCCTCCCCTGCTGTTGGGAGAGCGAGAAGGGCGAGCGTGACGATACAGAGCACTACTATCGCGTATGCGATGATCGGGCGCCTCAAACCCCTCCCCCCCAGAATCCGTGATCGTTGCAGAGACCGGCTCCTGATTCTGCTGCAGGCGGTGCAGGCTTCTCCGTTTGCCTGGATCCACCGTTCATGGGAGTCCTATGGGAGGACTGTCGGTATAAATAAGTTATGGACGGGCGGGCGTTGTCGGGGTATGGGCCCGAGGATGCGGGTAATAACTAAAATGTCCCAGAACAAACGTTTTAGACCAGTGGCAGCACCCATCGCACGACCGTTCCTCAAGTGGGCGGGCGGAAAGACGCAACTGCTTGATGAATTCACCAGGCGGGTTCCGGAGGACCTTAGAGAGGGGAACCTCCCGGTCTTTGTCGAACCCTTCGTCGGCGGAGGGGCGGTCTATTTCCACCTCAACAGCCTCTTTGATCTCCGTGAATGCCACCTGTTCGATGTCAACGAGGAACTGGTCCTCGCCTACAACGTCGTGAAGAACGATGTCTCAGGACTCATCGACTACCTGGACGAGGTATCCGGCGAGTTCCTCGCAAAGAGCGCTTCCGTGCGGGAAGAATACTACTATGCCATGCGGGACCTCTTCAACTCACGGAGGGGGGCCATCGACTATGATCGCTACAGCAGGGACTGGATAGAACGGGCGGGCCAGCTCATCTTTCTCAACCGGACGTGTTTTAACGGTCTTTACCGGGTAAACTCCCGCGGTGAGTTTAATGTCCCGTTCGGCAGGTACAGAAACCCGCGGATCCTCTACGAAGACCTGCTCAGGGCCGATTCTGCCGTGCTCCAGAACACGACGATCCACCTGGGCGATTTTATGCTCTCCGAGCCCTGGATATCGGAGGATACCTTCGTATACTTCGACCCTCCCTACCGGCCCCTGAACCAGACGTCGTCGTTTACGCAGTATGCAAAGGGCGGGTTCACCGACGAGGACCAGAAGCGCCTGGCAGAGTTTTATACACGGTGCGACGCCGCCGGTGCAAGGCTGATGCTGAGCAACTCTGACCCCAGGAACATCGACCCTGGCGATGATTTCTTTGATACCCTCTATGCCGGCTACCAGATCGACCGGGTTCCCGCAAAGAGGACGATCAACTGTGACGGGGCGAAACGGGGCGAGATCTACGAGATCATCGTCACGAATTATTGACCGGGGTGATGCGTGCGCAAGAAGGCCCCCGGGCTTTGGTTGGATCACGTCCTCGGGCAGGCACGCTTCGCGGAATGCCTGAGAACCCATAGGGTCCACCGGGAGAGGGGCATGGGGACTCCCTGCGCGACCGGCTGTTTTCATCCGTGCAACATGAGGCTACGCGAAGGCCGTGGGGTTGTTACCCCCAGCGTCTCCCCTTCGCGGCAACGCGAGAGGCGGCGATCTGCCTCACACCCGCAAAAGAAGATGTCTCGATGCACTAATGGAGCATTCACATAAAAATCACATTAGAATCAGAAACAGGGTTCATATTGGTGCGTTCCCCAAATCGGCATACCAGCGGTGAATCGCCCTTCAGGATTTTCATTGGTTGAGCCTGTGGCCGAACGCGGCCTCATCGACGTTTTCACCTAAATTTTCCAGGAAGACCTCCCCGGGTTGGCGATCGGGAGGCTGCCCTGGTCTGTTCTATCGTGCCCTGGCTCCGGTTTGTGCGGGAAGGGGGTGATAGCCACCCCGGTCCACTGCCCGGGTGAGCTAGTGTATCATTTCATCTAATATTGTCCATGCAATACCATCTCACGCGAAGGGCGCGAAGCCGCGAAGTTCGGTTGCTGGGCGGCAGAGTCCCCTTCGCGTTCTTCGCGTCTTCGCGTGAGGTGGCGATCGCTCGCCCCGCATCAGGACCCGCACCATAAGGTGAAACGGTCCACTAGTGGATACTCCGCGTTCCTGCGTACAGCCTCTTGCTCTGCCCCATGAATTCTCTCGCGCTCTCGCGCGAAGGACGCGAAGTTTGGTTGCCGGACGGTATAGTCCCCTTCGCGCGAGAGCGCGAGAGACCGGCGATCACCCCCACGCACTCTCAAGGTAGGGTGGAATGGTGCACTAAGGCACTCTGCACCTTTCTGACTGCAACCTCTCCCTTCACCGCCCTTTCGTCGAGCCCTTCCCCCGGGTCTGCCGCCGCATATGGGTAACTATAAAAATTCCCCCTACAGATAACCAGTTAACCGGTTCTGTTCTCCTGCAGGACCGCGGTTGCTCGACGCCGACGAGGATCAAAGAGATAGGTACCTGGTATGGCAAAGAAAGTAATGATCATCGACGACAACGACAATGTCCTTCGAATCTCCGAACTGCTCATAGAATCGTTTGGCTACTCACCCATCCCGGTAAATGATCCCAGGGAGGGGCTCAGGATACTCTCAGAAGACCCGCCTTCGCTGATACTCCTCGACCTCATGATGTCGCCTATGGACGGTTCAGGGTTCCTGAATGAACGGAGAAAGATCCCCGGAGCCCTGGAGATCCCGGTGGTGATCTGCTCGGCCTGGAGACTGACCGAGGAAGAGCTCGCCCCCTACAAGGATGAGATTGTCGGGGTCGTCACCAAACCCGTCGAACCTACGCTGCTGAGAGAGACCCTCAAAAACCATCTTGGGGCGTGAAAGCGTGTCATCTACCGGAAAGGATTGTGGGCCCCTACCGGCGGGGTTCTTTGCCGGGGGTGGGCTCTGATGCCGTTTCGTCTCATCCCCGCCGATATTGGCAGGCTCGTTTCGAAGAGGGATCTCGGTGGCCTGATAGCGGCGCTCGGGAGCGAGGATAAGAATACACGATGGATGGCGGCGGGCGGCCTTGGGGAGTTGCGCGACCCGCGTGCAATCGATCCCCTCATCCGGGCGCTGGCCGACCCTGACCCGGATGTCAGGTGGAAGGCTGTGGAGGCGCTCGGTTCTATCGGCGACGCCCGGGCAACGGAAGCGCTCATCCCGTTCCTCACCGACCCCGACGATACCGTGCGGCTCCAGGTGGTCTGGGCGCTCGGGAGGATCCGGGATCAGCGTGCGACGACGCATCTCATCCCCTTCCTGGTGGATCCCGACTACGACGTGAAGATCGCGGCAATCTGGGCGCTCGGGGGCATCGGGGGCAGGCACGCTGCCAGAGTGCTGCGGGAGATGCTGCTTGACCGGCACTCGGGTGTCAGGTCGAAGGTGGCCGAGTCCCTGGAGATGTGCGGGTGGAGACCGGCCGATGACCGGGAGCGGGGCGCCCTCGCGTTTGCGCGAAGAGACTGGGGTGAGGTGTCGCGTTACAGGAGAGCGCTTGCGGATGTTCTGGTCTGGGCGCTGGATGACGGATATTTTGATGTCAGGATGCACGCTGCACGGATCCTTGGTACAACGAGGAGCCGGCACGCTGTCGGCCCCCTCCGCAAAGCCCTTGACGACCCTGAGGAGTGCGTCACCTATGAGGCGGCCGCCGCGCTTGCGGAGATCGGGAATCCGGAATCAAGACAGGCCCTAGTCCACGGGCTCGAGAGCCCGCATCTGGGCACCCGGAAGGTCGCGGCAGGGGCACTCAGGCGCCTGGGATGGGAGCCCCGGAGCCTCTACCATAAGGTCCTGTTCCTGAGCGCGAACGACGACTGGGTTGGTCTTGTGCGGCTCAAGAGGCACGGTGTTGGGCCTCTCGCCCGGGAGCTCACCGAGCGGCGGGGTGCGGAGAGGACGAGCATCGCAAAGGCGCTCAGGGCCATCGGCAGCCCGGCGACCGATGCCCTGGTCGGGCTGCTCAAAAACCCGGACCCCGATATCAGGTGGCGGGCTGCCTCGATCCTGGGCGATGGCGGGGACAGGCAGGCGGTCGGCCCGCTCGTTGCGGCGCTGGAGGATACGGATGGGCGCGTCGCGTCTTCTGCCGCGCTCGCGCTCGGCGAGCTCCGTGATGAAGAGGCGGTGGATCCTCTCATCCGGGCGTACAGAACCGGCAACCCGGACCTCAGCCGCGATTCTGTTGCCGCGCTTGGGAGGATCGGATCCAGGCGGGCCGTTGCCGCCATCATCGAAGCGTCCGGCGACGAGAGTCCGGATGTCCGTCTCAGCGCCATACGGGCCATGGGCCGGATCAGGGATGTCCGGGTGCTCCCTGCCCTGCTCCCGTTCTTCCAGGACCCGGATCCCACTGTCCGGTTTGAGGCGGTGCGGGCGGTCCGTCCGTACTCCGGCCGAAAAACCGACCCCCTCCTTATCAGGGCGCTCGGGGATCCGGATGCCGGGGTACGGCGGGAGGCGGCCCGGCAGGTCGGCAGGCGGAGGGTGGGAGCCGCGGTCCAGCCGCTCACCAGGCTCTTTGAAGATCCCGATACCGGGGTGAGGAAGGCGGCTGCACGGGCGCTTGAGAGAATCGGCTGGAGACCGGTCGACCCCGGGGAACAACTGGCCTATCTTATTGCAAAGGAGGAGTGGGAGGAGATCCAGCGTCTGGGTCTCCTGGCCGACCCTGCAAGAGAGCAGGAGAGCGATAAACCGGCACTGCTCCCCGGCGGCCTGCAGGGCAGGATACGGCCGGCTCTTCCTGAAGAGCAGACCCTGCAGGAGGACCGGGAGGCGGATACGGCGTCCGGCGGCGGGAAGGGGGGTGTTGCGGCGGTGCACGAGGACGTTCCGGGTCTGCAGCATTTTATTGGGGTGCTCAACAACCCGGATGCTGATATGCGGGTCCGGGTCAAGGCTGCGGAGGCGCTCGGGAACCTGGGGGATCTCCGCGGGGTTTGGCCGCTGATGAACGCACTACGCGATCCTGATGCAGAGATCCGCGGGCGTGCGGCGCTCTCTCTTGGAATGCTCGGTGACCACAAGGCCTTCGGATCCCTGGTTGTTGCGCTTGAGGACCCGGTATTCGAGGTGAAGCGGCGGGCTGCCGAAGCGCTTTCGGTCCTGAAACCGCGGGGTGCGGTCCTCCCGCTCACCGAGCTGGTGAAGAGCCCGGACCCGGGCAGCCGCACGCTTGCCGTCACGGTCCTCGGCAATTTTGAGGATGATGATGCGGTACGCGCCCTGCTCGTTGCTCTCAACGATGCGCATCCGGGGGTGAAGTCGGCTGCAATGGAATCGCTGCTGGAGCTGGTCGGCTACTGGGGGTCGCGTATATCCCTCTTCCTGAGAGACGCAGATCCGGCTGTCCGGGGGAACGCCATCACTGCCCTGAAGTCGCTGTTGGGGGAGGACGAGGCCGTATCAAGGCTTCTCCCGCTCCTCCGGGCCGGCAGTTTCTCTGTCCAGCGGGAGGCAGTTCTCGCACTTGGAGCGATGGGATGGCGACCGGGCCTGCCGGAGGAGTATGCGACGGTGCTGATCGCCGGCAGGAGATGGGATGAGGTTGTTGCGCTCGGGAAGCGGGCAGAGAGCACGTTGATCGATGCTCTCTTCGATACGGACCGTGAGATCCAGGACGGGGCGGTGGCGGCTCTCGAAAGACTCGGAGATGCCGGGACGGTCCGGTCGATCAGGGCGGCGATGAGGAAGGGCGGGGACCTCCAGGTCAAGGGGGTCTATGCCGCGATGAAGGCGGCAAGCCTCATCGAGGAGAAGATACTGAGGAGAGACGGCGAGGGGCCGGTCCCTCCTTCTCCGGATCGGTGAGGTTTGCGGGCACTACGATTCGGGGGCCGGCGAGGAGGATGCAAAAATCTGGACGCCTCCCCACTTTCAGCGGGGAGCGGTTACGCCAGATTGTGAACGTACAGGATGCTATCGTGGATGAAGAAGTAGATCTTTTCATCGCTATCGTAGATGACGCGCTGGTTCATATCAACAGCCGCGCTGATGATATCTTCTAGAGAACCGAGCTCAATCCTGTGCGCCCCGATACTGTGGTCGAACCTGCCCTGGCTCATCCAGTCGCGATACCGGGCATGCGCTGCTTCCTGCTCCAGCGCCTGCAGCATACCGGCGGAGGTCTCGGCGTGCCGGAACCGTGAGAGTATGACCCAGAAGAGCATACCCACCGAGACCAGCAGGAGAACTACTGCAGCATACTGCTGGGGGGCGGGGGGATAGATCTCAGTCGTCTGCATCTCGCGGGCGGTGATCACCTCGGTGGTATCAAGTTTGTCGGATATGGCATAGTGGCCCTGCCCCAGGGTGATCGGCATCAGGTACGCCCGGCTCTCATCGACCTGCTTACCGTCAACCGTTCCGCTAAACACGGTCGTGGTGACGATCTCGATGACAGGGTTCCCTCGCTGAAAGCCCAGGGCCTCCTTAATCTCATTCAGGCGCTCCTGCATATCCTCGATGTTCAGGGTAAGGGAGTTCTGAAACGCTCCCGACTGCAGCGGCCCTGCACGCTCGGCAATCACCACCTCTTTGCTCCAGTAGGTCGTCTCCGGGTCCTTCATCGAGAGAACTGCCACCGTATGCGTGACAACGTTGAGGTCAACGTCCTCCCCTTCAACAAGGAAGGTGAACGTCGTCTGCAACTCCGGGGCTGCCGCAAAGAAATAGACCGGGTTGTCTGTCAGTGTGGTGCCGACCGGCCAGAGCGGGTTTTCTTCTGAGACGACCGCCTGATACTCATACCGGCTATCGACGGTATACCAGGGGGTCTCGACGGCTACATCCCTGTACTCCGGCATATAGAAGCTCGAGTACACAAAAAATCCCGATACAATGAGACATACAATAACGATCGGCAGTATCAGCGTAAACTTCTCGGAAGTCAGCGATTGAAGTCTTTTAATTCTCAAGTACACGTTCAACAAGCCTCCTTTTACGGCGTGATTTCACAAATTTTCTCTTTGTCCAGAGCGGGTGCAGGACGAGCGTCAGAAGGGCTCCCGGCAGGATTGCAAGAGAGAGGACCGGCAGATAGGGGTTCAGTCCGGCGAGTCCCACAAACCAGAATGCCGGAAGGAGGTATGGGGCTCTGGCTACGGTGCGGTCCGGCCCCGTCCCGGCGTTCGGGACTGAGACTGTTTCACCGGGCTGCACAACCCCGTAGGCAGGGATTCCCCCCGCTTCATCCGTGCAGACCATGTAGAGTTCCGGAACCAGACCCCTGCCCTCTATCGTCAGGTGCTGGCCCTGGATGCCGGGGCTGCAGGTCTGTATGCCGGTGATGGAGGGCAGGGCGAGCAGGAGGAAGACCGCCAGGGTGGCTGCGAAGAGGAGGATCAGGCGGGCGTGGTGAATTGCAAAGACCTGTCCCTTCGGCACCGGACTCTCCCGGGACGACCGGCGGGGGGTCTGGGTCTCACGCATGATCGTTCTCGTTTCGAGGATGGCCAGTGCCAGGGAAGGGAGGATTACCATCAGAAGGATGACCTGTCTCTTCATCTCTGATGCAAACCCGATGAACGGGATGAGGAATGCCGGTTTGCCGATGATGTCCTCTCCTGAGACAGAGAAGGGGTCGGGAGCGTCGTTTGCATCTCCCCTGGTTGAATACTGGCCGGTGTCTGTATCGATACCGGTTACCCGGTGGGTGATGACCGTGCGGTCGTCCTGTCCGGGATGCTGGAAGACGATGACGTCCCCGACCCTGACGTTATCCGGCTCTGTGGGGCGAACGATGATGACGTCGCCTGGGAGCATGAGCGGTGTCATGCTCCCGCTCAGGACGACCATGATCATCGCATCATGCCAGGCGAAGAGGAGGGTCCCCGCCAGGATCACAAGACCAAGGATGACTATGATCTTTCCCCGGATTCGACCGACCCGGATCATACCTCCAGCCTGACCTCCTTCTCGCCCCCGTCGTCCAGGACGACGGTGCATACAACGCTCTTCCCTTCCATGTTCGAGTCAAATGAGAGCAGGATCCCCCGTGCGGGATCGTTCCGGGTTGCCGGTGTGAGCAGAGCCTGCCCCTCGAGTAGCTGGTCGGACGCCGCTTCTCCCGACCAGAAGACTGTGAACCCTTCACCACCGGCAAGTTCTGGTTCGGACCCGTGCGGCCCCGCACGAGGGGCTTTCCCTCCCTTTCCGCGGGTAAACGCCGCCTCACCGATCATCTCGCCGTCGTCGGGGCTCCAGGAGACCCTGATGCCCGTGATCGCGAGCGCAGCCGGGCCGGTGTTGCTGATGGTGATGCCGGAGAGGACGGTCTTTGCATGGTTGCCTGCCGGTGGCTTGAGGAGAGGCTGTTCCGCGGTTATCACCAGGTCGTCGGCGTTGCTCCACGAGCCGGTGGTGATGGTGATCCCTTCGATCACCTCGGTATCGGTGAACCACGCTCCGGCCGGGGCGACGTCTGCGAGCAGGAGGAGCACACCGGCGCAACAGATAATTACCAGAGATACGTATACCTTGTTCATCGCTCACAGCTCCTGGGGTGTTCGTGGGCGAAGAGCAGCAGGTCACGGAATAGATCACGTTGCTGCAGCTCGAATGAACGACACGCACCGCTGCTCCCGCATGGAACGAGGTCAGATGGATTTCTGCCTGGGTTCCGGACCACTTCATCATCTCTGAAGAGCACTATCCGGAATTTTCCAGGCAGGTTCTCATTCCACTGCGGTCTGAGCGCGACGGTGCCACCGGCATTCGCCGGAGGGGGCACCAGAGGTTCGTCACTGGTGATGCCCTCCATGCCGACGACTGCGGTCGGTTTCCAGCAAGAGGCGAAGGAGGAGGGGAGACGCGTAGCGATGGCTGTAGAGGCTCCGCAGTCATCCCTTCTCACTCGCTTGTTGTTCATGGTTGGTGGTGTAGTATAGAGTTTTCAGATGTTCACTGGGTTGGGGAGGTCTCCGACCAACCGGGGTTGTCGGTCTGCGTGGCGTCGAAGACTACGTTGAATTTTGCCGTCTTCCCTGCGTAGCAATTCCCTGCGTTCTCATCCAGCTTTACTTGGACCTTGAAAATCCGCAGCTCACGACATCCTAGCGTACCCCCGAGATTGCCCGAGTTCAGAACAGTGTTGTCGGCGCTGGAAATCGTGGTCCATTTGTAGTCAATCTCGCTGGTGGCTTCCTCGAGCATATTCTCGGATTCAGAGATCTTTAAATCGTCGGGAATTTCCCATTCGGTCTGGTAATTCTTCCCCAAAAGCCTCGTAAACCGGAACTGGAGTTTTTCGTCCATCACAAGGTCTCCCCCGGTTTTGACAAAGTGTCCCTGCCACTTCAGGGGAACAGTCCCCTTGTTATAGAGGAAAATCAAACCCGCATCAGTCCAGGTGTCCTTACTGGGAACGAGGTTAGTGACAATCATCGGTTTTTTCTGACCAAATATATTGGTCGATACCACCAAGTCGACCTCGCCAGTCGTGATTTCGTTCGCTTCCACAGTCTCCGTGTCAGTAAACCAGGCAAACGTTCCAAGTCCCATCCCGCCGAGGGCAAGCCCTACGATCAGGATGCTGACGATATATCCTTTCATTTTCATCTACCTCAACTACTCTCTGCGAGGCCACCTTTGGGCTTATCCTGCTACAGGGTGAGCCCGTTTCCGACCCCGCATCCACCACTGACATAATCAACTATTTAAATATATCTTTCGAAGGATTTTTCGCTTTCAGCGATTGCTAAGAGCGTTTCGTAGAACGATCTATAGATATATCAAGAACAGTAACTAACTGGATACGCCTGTGTCTATATATCGTTTACCAGAATCCATTCATAGATTCTGGAACGCTTCAGGGATTATGCCGCCAATTCTGCTTAGTTACCGGAAGGCCAGTCGATGCTGGAAGGCGGTTTTGTGCGATTTTTAGGGCTTAGAGAATCATTTGGAAATCCTTTTATCTGATGAAGCGGTGAGGGTGCGGCACCTCTTTTTCCAAAGAGGGGATCTGCTGGGTATCCGGAGGGAGGAATTCTTTTTATAATAATTGCTGAATATCCGGGAGTGCTGTGAGATTAACCTCTCCCTCTCGTTCCGGTGCCCGTATCCTTCCCGAAATCCGGGACACCCGGGCCCTTCTGGTCCCCTCGAATCGACCACCCGGGGGGTCGTCCCGGTCTACGTCAACTGCCGGCAGGACTATACCCTGCTCGTGGTCTACGGGTGCATCTCCAGGCATCTCTTCGGCTATGCATCGCCGTCAAGGCTCCTTGACGATATCAGGACGGGGTTCGCTCTTCTCCGTGCCGAGGGGGACGGCCGCTGCCGGGAGCGGTTCTTCATGTTTGACCACGAGATCTGCCGGGCCTGGAGCAACGGTGCCTCTGGCTGGCTGGATGACGACCGGACGAGTGATCGCACCTGCTGCAGACATCAACCTCCGCGATTACTCGCTCTCCCGGAGGCAAAGGACGAGTCCTGTTATGTCTGCGGCCGGCGAGGGTGCAGGCGGGGATCTGTGAGGGATGCTATGCCCGGTTGGTGCGGGAGTGGTACAGAGGAGAGGGGGTGCGGTGAGCCGTCTCTGCGGGGTGTGGGGGGGTCGCCGGTCGCACGGGACGTTGCGTGAATCAACGGTTGTCGGGATGGTGATGCGTCAGCCCCGGGGTGCGTGGGGATGTTAGCTGCCTTGGTCCGCTACCTCGTCATCTCCTGGCACAGGGATCACTCTCCTCCGGACTCCGGACGGCTGGCTGCGCATCCATATTCTAAGCGAGGCCGCAGGGGAGTCGTGCAATCCGGCAAAGCCATCACAAGGTTATTATGTCCGTATCGAGACGATTTACATCGGTGATTGCATGGAAGTGAGTTCGAGAAACCAGCTGAAAGGAACCATCAAACTGATCAAGAAAGGCCCCGTGAACAGCGAGGTGACGGTCGCCCTCCCCGGAGGAATCGAGATCGTCTCGGTCATCACGACCTACTCGGCCGAGAAGATGAACCTGAGAGAAGGATCCGAGGTCTATGCCCTGATAAAGGCCTCCGAGGTCACGATTGGTAAGGACTGAGCGGTTCGTACCCCCAATAGGGCAACATTCTCTCTTTTACCCTGCGGGGTCTCAGGGGAATCGCGTGGCGAGGAGGGCGTCGACGTACGTTGCTGCGACGGCACTTTTCCCGGGAGCGAACCAGACCTCTATCGTCCGTTCACCGATAAGGCAGTTGATCTCGACGATGCCGAATTTATGGATGATCTGAACCTCTCCTGCATCGGTCTCCCTGCGGTAGAGGTCCTGGTTCCGGACAAAAGCAGCGACGTCTTCTTCAGTCACCGGACGCGGGAGGTGATAGATCATCCGCTGCCAGTGCGGATACGGGGATACCGGGTCAGCATATGGGGTGGACATACGTAGATTCTCCTGTGCAGTTTCGAAGGCGGAACAGACCGGGTCTTCTGTGATCGGTATGGTCGCCCGGAGGATAACAAGGTATCGCAGTTTGCGGTCTGCGTTGCAGGGGGGGTTCGCAGCCGGGAGCCAATCCACGATTCGTGAGCATGGCAGTCCGATGGAGAACCGGAATACCCATTCAGTCGGGGAGAGGAGGTCTCTCGCGGTTGCCTCCGGGGTCATGTTATGCTGTATTTCGCGGGCTGGTAACGAGATGCGGTATCCCCGGCCCTCAAGCTCTTCCGGGGCGGGCGCTTGCTCGCACCTCATCCCGGAGGCAGGAGAGCACGTTTTTCCTGGTCACGGTCATCTCCTCTGCGCTGGGGGTCTGTCCATCCTCAAGGGGGGAAGAGGCTCTCATTCATCCGGGCCGGAGAGCGCCGTTGGCTGGTCTTTCCTCTGCGAGCGGGTGAAGAGGTGGGAGGCGGGAGATCCCGCTCTTCCGGCAGGTTCATTGGCGATGGCGTCCAGACCTCTGAATCACCAAACCGGAGTTATCGAAGATGAAGAACGTCGATATGCAACTGGACGGGGATACCCTTGTCATCAGGGTCGACCTCACGAAGGATTTTGGGGAGTCGAAGTCAGGGAAGTCGATCACGATCGCCTCCACCGAGGGGAATGTCGTGGTGCCGGGGCATGAGGCGATCAAGATCGGGTTGAATGTCTATCGGAAGAAGTGAGGGGCGGGGGTGGAACCAGAGGGGAGTGCGGTGAGGGGTTCCCTCTGACTCTATACCAACCTCGTGCCAGTCTCCAAGACACCACTCCTCTCTTCCGGGTGGGAGCTGCAGTACGGATGGATGGTCGTCGACGATCATCCGGGAACTGCTGAGGGGGCCCTGAAGGAGAGATACCAAAAGGCACACGGCAGGCGACTGCCGGCGCTGGTGAGCCGGTGAGCGGGGATTTGCCAACACAAACACCCCATCCTCTGGACAGAAATAGCCCCCTGTCAGTCGGGTTCACGAGTGGCAACCTATTTAACTCCCAATGACTAGGAGGGCACTCTGGAGTGCAGATATGACAGAGTGCCCGCGGTGTCACGGAGCAAATATGATGAAAACGATCTTCGGCTCCTTCAAGTGCCCACAGTGCCTCCATAATGGAGCCAAGTTGAAGCGAAAGGGAAAGCGGAACGTGTTTGGGGTGCAGAAAACACGTAGATCGGGCGTAACGGCCTCTAAAAAGCCCAGGAAGAGATCAAGTACGAGGCGTGAGCAGAAGGCCGACCCTATCCACCAGTATCCCCGGAAAGATATTTGGGAACTCATCGTGATCGCCTCTCTAAAAAACAGGCGGAGATCAGAACGACTCAGCGCCATCCAGGCCCTCGGGAAGAGAGGCGATCCGCAAGTCATTGGACTGCTAATGTCCTCTCTCGATCATCAGGACATGGACTTCCGGAGATATGCCCGAAGAGCGATCGAATCGATCAACTCGCAACAGATGAAGCAAAACGCCATGCAATCACGGCCGTCATCCGACAGGGTAGAATAACAACTCATATTGTGCCCTATCCTCAAATGTCGACTGCAGAGGACTACCCGCTGGCGAAACTTTATGCTCAAAGCGGTTCATCAGAACACCCTGTATATTCCCCCGCCGGCCGTAACGGGAGTCCGGCATCCCTCTGATCTACAGCAGGCACGAACTGCGAGCATAGCCCATGAAACGACTCCGTCAGGATGAGATTGAATTTCTGGCGCACCCCGAGAGGTTTACCTTCGACTACTTCAAGGCAAACACCCTCGATCCCTTACCGCAGGCTGCAGCACTCGGCATCGCGGACGAAGAACTGCTGAACTACTACGACAACCGGTATCACAAAGACAGCAGGTTCGTCCTCCGGCTCGACCCGAACGACGGACACTACACGGACCTCGAAGAGTGGGTCGCCGGCGCCGCATACCGGGTTGTCGGGGAGCGGATGAGGGACGTTGAGGCGTTTCGAAAGGTAGCAGAAGAGTTCACTGCGTTCCGGGTCAGGTCGGTCAACGCCCTCCACCCATACCCCGAGAGCCAGAAGATCCAGATCCTGAAAAAGATCGCCCTGGAACTGCAGATGCAGCCCGCCATGATCGACGAGATCGCCTACCTCTTCTCGGTCGGAAGTTCGGTCTTCGCAATGGAGCTCTTCACCCGGTTGGCGGAATCGGGGCGGCTGAAGGAGTTCACGGGTCACCTGTCCCGTTCGGATACGAAACTCTCCAGACTCGCTACACAACCGATGCTCCTCTATACGCTCTGGGACCACCAGAAGATAGCGTTAGAGGCCTGGCTGAAGAGCGGTGGAAAAGGGATTCTTGAGATGGCCACTGCGACAGGAAAGACGATGGTCGGCCTCGCCGCTGCACAGAAACTCTTCACACTGTATGGCTCCCTGCGGGTGCTCGTTCTCGCCCACTCAAGGGCGCTGCTCGACCAGTGGCGGCGGGAAGCCATCGAGAAACTGGGGTTCGTGGGCGACCCGAACGGGGACTACAAGATCCCGCTCAGTTACGGCAATACGTTCGTCATCGAGTTCAACACGCTCCAGACGGTCTACAAGAATCCCGGGGCATACGCAACGGACCTCCTCATCGTCGACGAAGTCCACCACGGAGCAGGCCTGCAGTTCCGAAAAGCGCTCGATCTCCCGTGCAGGTGGAAGATGGGGCTTTCGGCAACGGTTGAAGGCGCCGAACGGGGGCAGGTTCTCGACCGGCACCTCGGAAAAACCGTCTACACGTTCACGCTCAAAGAAGCCCGCGAGCAGGGGATCGTGCCGGATTTCAAACTCTACGTTCACAAGACCTTCCTCGACATCGCAGAAGACGAAGAGTTCAGGGAAATCTCTGAGCGTATCAATAGACTGCTCAACCAAATCAATGCAAACGACCCGAGACTCATCGGGGTCCTGTCCGGGCACAAATTCAACCGGTTCGAAAGCCTGGCGGATTTCGTGAAACTCATGCGCGGATCCCGGTATTCGGAGAACGAGGTTCCGGAAGAGTGGCAGAAGTTGATCGGCCTGATCTACAGGCGGCGGTTGATCATCCACCGCTCGGCTCCCAAGATGGAGCAGGCGATCGATCTCGTCAAGCAGCTCGGGAACCAGAAGAAGTGTGTCGTCTTCTCGATGGATATCGATACCTGTGAGCGGATCTACGGGTCAGTGAAGGGTTCCGTGAATGCGTACCGCGTCCACTCAGGCCTGCGTCAGGATGACGTCAAGCGAACCCTCACCGCGTTCCGGAACTGCACGACCGGGGTGCTCATCGCGCCGAAGATGCTTGATGAAGGTATCGACGTCCCCGACGCCGAGATCGGGATCAACGTCGCGTCAGCAAAGACCAAACTGCAGTTCGTCCAGAGAATGGGGCGGATACTGCGAAACAGACCTGATAAGAAACCCATGTTCCACCACTTTGTCGCCCTCCCGCGAAACTTCGTTGCGGCCGAGGACTCGTTCTCCTATCAAAACGACCTCGCCTGGATCCAGGACATTGCCCTGAAACTCGGCATTGCGCTGGAACTCTATGATCCGGAGAACAGCGAGATCCTCGGACTCGAGAAGCAGTCGGAGGAGGTCGTGCGGTCCTACTACAAGACCCGGGATTGCATTCTCACCGACGACTTTGGGACGATTAATATCAGGAACATCGTCGATTCGATCAGAGGCGAAGCGCGGAAGCGGTTGATCAAACTTCTTGAACCTCGATCGGGTGCCATCACGGATGAGCAATGGCTCTCCCTGCTCCGGCGGGCTTACGGCGACGACCCGATGAACAATGTATCGAGCCTCCGCTGGCCTCTTATCATATCCGGGAGGGATCCGAAAACGTTGCGATCCCTGCTCCTTGTGGGGAAATGGGATGTACAAACTTCATCTCTGCCGGTAAGACCGCTGGAGATTCCAACGATAGACATCCCGGAATACACAGCAGATGCGACAGATCGAAGGGTTGCAGAACTCATCGCGGCGCTCAAGTTTGGGAAGGACCGAGGGGAGCAGGACAGAACCGCTCAGAAATTGATGGATATCGGCTCCCCTGCGGTCGAACCGCTTATTTCGGAACTGACGAGCACGGATAAGAGAACGAAGGTGCGTATCATCCGAATGTTAGGAGTCATCAAAGACCAGAGATCGGTCTATCCCCTCGCGGGATGCCTGCGGGATCCGGACCGCGAGATACGGAAGAGCGCTGCTGATGCACTGGGTACGATCGGCGACCCGCGAGCGCGGTTGGCTCTTATGAAAGCGCAGAGAGATCGGGATCCGGCTGTGAAGGCAGCGGTTAAACGGGCTCTTGGAAAATTGCGAGAAGGACACTGATCTGGAGGGGACATCTCTTCGACCGGTATCACTCAGTGATATTTCGAGATGGGATCACCCCGCCGCCCATTTCACCTTCTCCAGCACCCGCTCGACCGGTTCCGCATTCACGCCACATCGGAGCGATGAAGATACCTCCATAGTCCAGACAACCGGATCCTTCTTCACCTCCCGCCCCATCACCGTACCTGCAATGCCGGGCGACTCTGAGATCATCAGGATAGCCCTCGAGCGAGCACGGGAACTCGGGGCCAACGTGGCGGGCGCTGTCCCTGCCGCAAGGCTCACGGACTGCCCTTCAGCAGTCGCGGACGGGTACCAGGGATCAACGACTGACCGGGGGACCTACATCGTCCTCGGCCTCTACCATGACCCGGAGCATCCCGAACTCGACCTCTGGGAAGAGGGGCGGGGAACACCCGGGGACCGGATCCTCGCGGGGATCGGGAGAGACCTCGCCCACTGGCTGCAGGAGAACTACGGCATCAGGACCCGGGTCATCCCCTACCAGCTCGAGGACGGCGGCATCTACCTCAAGGATGCGGCATGCATGGCAGGCATCGGGAGCATGGGGAGGAACAACCTCGTCCTCGTCCCGGGCTACGGACCGAGGGTCCGGTTCCGGGCGGTGTGGGTGGACCTGACCTTCCCCGGCAAGATTCCTTCTCGGCAGGACTCCCCCTGTGCCGGCTGTGCGGGGTACTGCATCAGGGCCTGCCCGATGGACGCCTTTGCCGCCGGCAGGTACAGCCGGGGGCGGTGCATGGCGCGGATGGACGCCGATAAAGCCTCAGGCAGGGCGCGGATCGACCACTGCCGGGCCTGCGAACTTGCCTGCCCCGAAGAATGACCCGCGCCTCAGGCGGCACCACCCGCTCTGAGTTCTTCGAGCCTCGCCATCACCACGGCCACATGTTCTTTCACCTTCACCTTCCGCCACACGGCGGCAACCCTTCCCTCGGGGTCGATGATGAAGGTGCTCCGCTCGACGCCCATGTACTCCCTGCCGTACATCTTCTTCGGGACCCAGGCGCCATACGCCTCGATAACTGCGTGATCAGGGTCCGAGAGGAGACGGACGGTGAGGCCATGCTTCTCGGTGAATCGCTTGTGGCTCCTGACCGAATCCGGGCTGATGCCAAAGACCCGGGTGTTTTGACGGGAAAACGCCTCCATCTCATCGGAGAAGGACCGGGCCTGGAGGGTGCACCCCGATGAGTTATCCTTCGGATAGAAGTAGACGACCACATAGGCACCCCGCAGTTCTGCGAGGCAGACCGTCCGTTCGTCTGCGTCGGGGAGGCAGAAGTCGGGTGCCGGCATGCCTTCCTGGAGTTCGCTCATAATCACTGACTCTCATCAGTGAGGATAAAAGAATGCCGGAACGATCATGGATATCTATTCCTGCAGGTGAGTCGGAGAGAGCGCTTCCGGATACGCCGGCAGCCAAACAGGCCGTCTGCCGGGTGAAGAAGCCTCCGCGGGCAGGGGGGCGGT
>NZ_DAQR01000108.1:11454-32647 GCF_002502935.1 Methanoculleus sp. UBA413 | reverse complement strand
TGGCGGTCGTTCGAGCACGAGGTAGTGGAAGAAGAGGAGTGCCCCCCGGCTGAGATCATAGGAAACCTCAGGCGTCTCCAGAAGAGGGCGCTCTCAGGCTACAAGGTCTCGCCCTACGTCACGCCGGAACGGTTCGCTGAGGCTCTCCGTCCCACGATGGTCGCGATATCGCTCTCCGGGGAGCCAACCTGTTACTCGCACCTCCCGGAACTGATCGACGGCCTCAATGCTGAAGGGTATACGACGTTCCTGGTCTCAAACGGCACCCACCCCGACGTCCTCGCCCGGTGCCGGCCCTACCTGGTCTACGTCTCTCTGGACGCTCCCGACCGGGAGACCTACCTCCGCCTCTGCCGGCCAAGGGAGGATTACTGGGATCTGGTGCAGGAGAGCCTCGCCGGACTTCGGGGCCGCCGGTCGGCCATCCGCACCACGGTGGTGCGCGGCTACAACGACTTTGCGCCCGAGCGGTATGCGGCGATCTACCAGGACTCAGGAGCCCGCTTCGTGGAAGTAAAGGGTTATATGTACCTGGGATACAGTAGAAATCGACTGCAAAGGGACCAGATGCCAGAACACCGTGACGTTCGGGCCTTTGCCGCGAAGATTGCGGATCACTGCGATTATTTCATAAAAGACGAGAGCCCGGTGAGCCGGGTGGTCTGTCTGGAGCGGAATGTATGAGATTTGATGTGGAAGAGTTCAGGAAGAAGGCAAGAGAGGACTTTGAGCATGCCTGGCACGAAGGGCCGTCGGTGCTGACCCCGGCGGGGGTCGCGGGCCGGTACCCCCGGTTGAAGTATACCCGGGCTACGGCGCACCCGATCTTTGAGATCACACAACGGCTCCGCGAGACCTACCTCTCGATGGGGTTTGACGAGGCGATGAACCCCCTGATCGTCGAGGAATCTGATATCTACCGGCAGTTTGGGCCCGAGGCGATGGCTGTCCTCGACCGGGTCTTCTACCTCGGCGGCCTGCCCCGCCCGAACGTCGGGATCGCGCGGAAGCAGATTGAGGAGATCGAGGCCATCCTCGGCCGTTCGATCCCGTCCGAGACCGAGGAGAAACTCCGCGAGACCCTCCACGGCTACAAGAAGGGGACGATCGACGGCGACGAACTGACGCACGAACTTGCGGCTGTCCTTGAGGCTGATGATGCGGCCGTGGTGCATATCATGGACGAGGTCTTCCCTGAGTTCCGGGCGCTGGCCCCCGAGTCGTCGCGCAACACCCTCCGGAGCCACATGACCAGCGGCTGGTTCCTGACGCTCGCATCACTCTGGGAGAAGCGCCACCTCCCGATCCGGCTCTTCTCGGTGGACCGCTGTTTCCGGCGGGAGCAGGAGGAGGGACCCACCCGCCTGATGGCCTACCACTCGGCCTCCTGTGTCGTCGCGGGGGAGGACGTCACCCTCGAGGAGGGCAAGGCCGTCAGCGAGGCGCTCCTCTCGGCGTTCGGGTTTACCGAGTTCCGGTTCCAGCCTGACGAGAAGCGGTCGAAGTACTACATGCCCGATACTCAGACCGAGGTCTACGCCCGCCACCCGGTCCTTGGCTGGGTCGAGGTCGCTACCTTCGGCATCTATTCCCCCTCGGCGCTCGCAGAGTACGGGATCGGCGTGCCGGTGATGAACCTCGGTCTCGGGGTGGAGCGGCTCGCGATGATCGCCTACCAGTCAAACGATATCCGCGAGCTCACCTACCCGCAGTTCTACCCGCAGGTCCTCTCCGACCGCCAGATCGCGGGCGCAGTCCACCTCCGCACGGAGCCTGCGTCTGCAACCGGGAAGCGGATAGCGGAGGCGATTCGCGCAACAGCCGCCGAAAACGCCGCCGCTCCGGGGCCGTGCGCATTTGTCGCGTGGAAGGGTGAGATCGCGGGGAGAGAGGTGGAAGTGATCGTCGAAGAGCCTGAATCCAACTCGAAACTCTGTGGGCCTGCCTGCTCGAATGAGGTCTTCGTCCACAACGGCGCGGTGCTCGGGGTGCCCGACCTCCCGAAATGGGCGGAGGTCAGGCGTGACGGGGTCTCCACCGGTATCACCTATCTTGATGCCGCAGCAAGCCTCGCCGCCGCCCGTATCGAGGAGGCGGCGCGGTGCGGGGAAGAGACCCGCGTCCAGGTGAAGATGGCAAAACTCCCTTCAGACATCAACCTGCGCATCGAGGAGTACGCGATGCGCTACATCACCGACCACAACAAGAAAGTGGACCTCAGGGGGCCGGTCTTCCTGACGGTCAGGTCTGTCATCCCGGAGCAGCCGACTCAATAAGACCTTTCTCTCGCCCCCGTTTCTCTTTTTTCCCGGTCGCTCCTTTATCGCACGCGATGCACCTTCGGAGCAGCGGCACCACGTCCCGCTGGGTGATCAGGTTGAAGCGGGCCTTGCTCGGGGCGAGCCCGATCTTGATCGAGTAGGCTTCCGGCGGCATAACCGCAAAGAGGTCCTCGTCAGTCCGGTCGTCCCCGATAGCCAGGATGAAGTCCCAGGCGTGCCGGGAGACCCAGTTCAGCGCAGCCCTTCCTTTGTTGACGACAGTGTTCTTGATCTCGATGACCTTGTTGCCCTCCATGACACCGACATTGAGGTTCGATGTCAGGTGCAGGAGGTCGTCTTTGAGGTCCTTTGCCCGCTGGGCTCCGAGCATCGGTTCGGTCCTCCGGTAGTGCCAGACGAGGGAGTAGTCCTTCTCTTCGATGAAAGCGCCGGGAGTGCGATCGGTGTAGAGTTCGAGGATCGGGTAGATCTCCCCTTTCCACTCGTCCGAGAGCGCTTCAGGCATCCGCCACTCCCCGGAACGCTCCTTTACCCAGACACCGTGCTCGGCGATAAGCCCGATATCCATCGCTCCAAACCAGGCGTCCAGGGTATACTGGTCCCTGCCGCTGATCACCACCACTTCGTTTTGGGGCGCACGGGAGAGTTCCTCGAGCACCTCTCGTGTGGCTTCACCCGGGACCGCCATCCGGGGTTTTGCAGCGAAGGGCACCAGTGTGCCGTCGTAGTCGAGGAGGAGGAGACGGTTTTTGCCGGAGACGTAGTCATCGACCAGCTGGTCCCTGATCGCAGGGGTGACGACCTGCTCGGAGCGCTCGACCTGAATTGCCCGTGCGTCGCCGAGCCGGGTCAGGAAGTCCCCGACCCAGTGCTCGATGTCGTAGCGCATCAGCCTCTTCTGCATGGCCCTGTTCCGCTCAACCTGTTCCTTCTCCGGCATGGCGAGCGCCGCCTCGATCGCCTCGATCACCGCGTCCTGATCATTTGGGTTGACGATGACCGCCTCCCCGAGTTCCTCGGCCGCTCCTGCCATCTCGGAGAGGATGAGCACCCCGGTGCCGTCGGTCCTGGTGGCGATGTACTCCTTGGCCATCAGGTTCATGCCGTCCCGGAGCGGGGTCACCAGGGCGATGTCGGCGGCGCTGTAGAACGCCACCAGTGTCTCGAACGGGAGGAAGTTGTAGAAGTAGCGGACCGGGATCCAGTCGGTCGTCCCGTACTTCCCGTTGATGCGGCCGACGAGTTCGTCGATCCTCTTCTTCAGCACCTGGTAGCGGCCGACACCGGCCCGGGACGGGACCGCGACGAGGACGAGGGAGATCTTCCCCTGGTACTCGGGTTTCTTCTCAAGCAGCGTATCGAAGGCCTCGAGCCTGAGCGGGATCCCCTTCGTGTAGTCCAGGCGGTCGAACGAGAGGATGATCTTTCGTTTCCCATACTTCTGCCGGATCCGGGCGATCTCTCCCTGGACCGGGTTGCTGCCCGCTGCGTCGGCGAACCGGCGGTAGTCGATGCCCATCGGGAAGAGGTCGGTCCTGACAACCCGGGTGCCGGTCCTGACCTCCCCGAAGGAGTGCTCGTACCCGAGGATCCGCCGGACGCTGGAGAGGAAGTGGCGGACGTAGCCGTAGGTGTGAAAGCCGATGAGGTCCGCCCCGAGCATTCCCTCGAGGATCTCCTTCCTCCAGGGGAGGTGCCTGAAGAGCTCAAATGACGGGAAGGGGATGTGGTGGAAGTAGCCGATCTCCGCGTCGGGCAGGCGCTCCCGGAGCATCTGGGGCAGGAGCATCAGATGGTAGTCGTGAACCCAGATGACGTCATCGGGCCGGGCCACCTCCATCACGGCATCGCAGAACTTCTCGTTTACCCTCTGGTAGACGTTCCATGTCTTCTGGTCGTAGTTTGTGTAGTGATTGAAGTAGTGGAAGAGCGGCCAGAGCGTGTTATTGCAGAACCCGTCATAGTAGTGTTTGATGTCGTACGGGGAGAGGAAGACCGGGTGGCACTGTTCCCGCTGGAGCGTCTCGATGATCCGGTCTTTCTCCTCTTTCTGCTTTCTCTGAACGTTCATACCAGGCCAGCCGACCCAGAGGCTCTCGTAGGATTTATAAAAAGAGCCGACTCCGGTGGCAAGACCGCCGACACTCCGTTGCAGGCGGAGGTCGCCGTTCTGGCGGGAGACGCTGATCGGAAGCCTGTTTGAAACTATCAGTAACCTGTTCATGGTTTGACCCTGCTCACAATCGTGGGGATGATCACCATCCAAAGATTCTCAACCAAAATTAAGGTTTTGGAGAAATCTCGAAAAAATGCGGATATCATAGTTTCGGCAAACATCTTTTCTCCCCGGTTTTCGCACAGCCCCCGGACACCGCACGGGCCGCGCCTGGCCCTTCGGGGCGATCTGGCCGAGACACTTAAGGGGGAGGCTGCCGCCGTGATGCCGGTTTGTGTCCCACGTGTGAAAGACAGGCCGTGAGGTTTGCCGCAAGGAAGGCTGGTGCAGAATTCAGAAGGCTGAAACAGACGTGTCCAGCAGTATCCAGCCGGCGGGGCTCCGGACAGATGACCCTTGAGGCCGGGTTCGCCATACGTGAGGGAACCGTTACTATATATCCCGAAACGTACACCCTATGTTGTGAGTAAATCCTTCCCGAAAAGGATGAGGCCGCCTTGAGGCGGGTGGGACAAAGTAGGGGAGGGGTCACGTATCTATTTCTGGCGCCCGTTGAAGAAATCAAGGCCAATCATGATGTTATTTTTAATCGCAGAGTATAGACACTCGCATTTGTGACGAGGCCGCAAGCCGATAGCGCTCACGCATCTTCGAAGCGACCCCGGCAAATTCACCTTCCGGCACGGCACCGTCCTGTCCTGTTCGCCTGGCGGGCACGCTTCGCCCTGCTGGTACAAAATGTTATATATTCCTAACACATTGTTAGATATACCTAACAGGTGAGTCGATGAAGGCGCGATACGCGATAAAGATTGCAGCGGGAGCGATTCTCGCGGCGGCGGGGATCCTCCTTCCGTTCCTCATAGACGGAATCGAGGCACTCTCCTCGATCCTGGTGACGATCGGTCTTGTGACCATCGCGGTTGTTGTCATGCGGCATTGGAGGTTTCGGGATGAACTGGAGAGCGATGAGCGGACGAAGAAACTCGGGGCATATGGCCTCGCATACTCGTGGCTGCTCACCCTCATCTTCCTCGCGATCCTCTTCTGGGTGGACTACCTTGGGCTGCTCGCTCTCCCGGTCGGGGGCGTGCTGCTCGTCACCATCCTGCTGATGGCGCTCTCCGCCCGCATCTTCCAGTGGTACCTCTTCCGGCAGGGGGACGTGGCATGAGATCGGCGGTGCAGGCCGCGGCCGGCGGCGTATGCATCCTCGCCGGGACCGTCGTCGCCCTGGTTCTCCCCGGGCTGAACCCCTGGATCCCCATCCTCCTCATCCCCGGCGGTATCCTCCTCGTCGCCGGGGCCGCGATGGAACGGATGAAGACCGACGAAGGCCCTCCCGACGACGAACGGTTCCGCAAGATCCGGGCGTTCGCATGTTCGTATGCCTGGCAGGCCTCGTTTGGCGTCCTGATGCTCCTGCTTCTCCTCGACATCACCGGCACGGTCAGGCTGAGCGGGAGGGAGGTGCTGGTTCTCCTCCTCTTCCTCATGGGGACCAGTGCGAGCGCGGCTGAATGGCACCTGCTCCGGAAGGGGGACGTCGGGTGAAGACCCGGATCAAGGAGCTCCGGGCGAGGGCGGGGTTTACCCAGGAAGAACTGGCGCAAGAGGTCGGTGTGCGGCGGGAGACGATCGTCTTCCTCGAGCAGGGGAAGTATAACCCCTCCCTGAAACTCGCCTACAAGGTGTCCCGGGCGCTTGACTCCACCATCGAGGAGGTCTTTACCTTCGAGGACGAGGATCTGGAATGACCACGCCGATACGGCGGGGGCTTGCACGGGTGCTCCGGCGAACTGGCCGGTAAAGGTGCATGCTGGAACAGGGGAGTAGTCGCAAAAAAAGATATTGGGGGCAATCGATAAGGTCGGAATGCTGAGTTAAAAACATTGTGCTTTTTATATCGGAAAAATTCCATCCCAGATCACAATTAAACCCGATATTATGTCCCATTTGCGAAAAATAGATTTGAATCAGAAAATAAATATATTATAGGCGGATGCTCCAAACTTTCGGGATAGGCGCGACGTATCGGAACTATTTTTCGTCTTCCCGCAAGAACTGTGTCGATTGTTTCCCCCCCTCCTCATCCCGGGCCGTCGCCGACCAGGCGCCGCACCTCTGCCTCTAGTTCCGGCAGGAGGTGGTCACGGTTTGCCCTGGTCACCTCCACGACCCGGACGTCTGCCCGGCCCCTGATCCGGTCGAGCCCCGGGACACCCCGCTGTGCAATCGTCGCAACGCAGGGTGTGGCGGCGTCGAGCACCTCCCGCACAACCATCCGAAAGACACCCGAATAGCACTCCATCTTCCCGACCTCGTCGATGATCACCAGGCGGGCGTCCGGTGCAAAGAACGTGATTGACGAGAGGAACTCCTCAAACCCCGGAATACCGACCCCGTACTTCCCCACGCGGCAGGGGCCGGGAAACCCGGTGCGAGCGAGGGGACGCCGCTCTCCGGTGAGGCTCACGAGGTCAAACCCCTCCCGCACTCCCCCTTCCCTGACCTCGATGGTGTAGAACCCGACCGGCGAGCAGTCGGCGATACGCTCCGTAAGGCGGCGTATGAGCGTGGTCTTCCCGGAGCCCGGCCGCCCGGTGATGAGCAGGTTCCCGGTCACCGCCGCGCTGTCTCCCTGGTCCTGACCCTTGGATGGCAGACCATGCAGAATGCCGGCCCCTTCCGGTCGGTCTCGGCGATGGTGTTTGAGAAGTGCATAACACACCGGGGGTCTTCACAGTGGGGGAGGCCGAAGGTGTGCCCCAGTTCATGCACAGCCTCCACGATGGCCCGGCGCCGGAAGACCTCTGTATCCTCCGGCAGGCCGTAGAACGACTGCCTGAGGCGGTGGAGGGAGATCACGGCGTTCCTCCGGCCCGCAAGCCCGAAGACGAAGTTCATGCCTGGGAGGTAGAGATCGACGTCGGTGACCCCCAGCACCCGGTCGTAGCCAGCAGTCTCCCCGGAGAGCGAGAGGAACTCGAGCATCACCTCGGCATCGTACTGGTTGCGGGCGGCGTTACGCGCAGCTGCAGGGAGCGCGATTCTCTTGCCGGTCGCTACGCCCTGGGAGAAGACCGCCTCCAGCGGCTCCTCGAGCATCGTTATATCTGCCGGATTGACCTTCCCGATCGGAATAAGGATGATACTCATGGCGGATCCTGTTGCCGGATATCGGCGGCCGGGAATTTGAGGGTATCGGTCAGGGAGCGAGACCGGGGGAGAAGAGTCGCGCCGCAGGGTCACCGGGATCGGGTTTCCCCGGCCGACATGCATCCAAAGGGACCCGCCGCATCACTCCTGCCTGGGTATTATCGTGACCGAGCACGTGCTCTCGCCGGCACAGATGCTGCCCCGGTACTTTGGAGCGTAGTTCCGGTTCAAGTCCGGTATCGCAGCGTTCGCGAAGGCGTGGCAGACGTTGCAGGAAGCAAGCGGGTTCTCCCCTGCCTCTCTCGCCCTCTCCACCATCGCGCACTTCCGGATCGTCAGTTCCGCCTCGTCAGGCGCAGAGTCCCTGATCTCGTAACTGTATTCTGGCCCGAAGAACACCCTTGTAGCCACCGCAAACGCCTCCGCAATCTCGTGTGCGTTCCTAAGCGGCATCCCGAAGGCGCGGGCGATGACGCCCACCTCCCTGCCCAGTCCCTGCCAGACCGCCCGCTCGACCTCGTTATAGAACTGGTCGTCAGCGCCATCCCTGATAGCCCTGCGATAGGCAAGCGGCAGCGCAGAGAGTTCGTGTGCAGCCAGTTTCCACCTTGCGTCCACCGGTATTCGTTCGAATGCATCCATATCCTGTTCTCCTCCTCGTGGCGACTATTGGGCCACGGTGCGGATGTAGGCCCCGCAACCTACATGAAGATTGTCCCTGTGCTCCGGGGGGGTGCCGTACGCCCCGGACACCATAAATAATCCTGCAGATAACAGGAGAGTGGAGAGAACCATGATTGCTGTCTGCCGGCAGATCAAAGAGGGAATAACCGGCATCCCTGCTCACCCCTGATACTATGTGGAAAAGAATCCTTACCATACTCATCCTGGTCGCCATGACCCTCGGGGCCGGGTGCCTGGGCGACCTTTTCCCCCCGGCAGCCGTCCCGCCGGCGATCGTGCCGGTCGAGGGGGCGAGCCTCGACCACCTCCCGGTCTACACCTTCCCCTTCGAGGACGGGGAGGAGACGATCCGGATCAGTATCGACCCGGCGGTCTATGCCGGTGCAAAAGAGGCGGACCGGAGGCTCCACCTCTACAAAGACCTCTCCGAAGAGGAGTGGATCCCCATCTACTACCAGGCGTTTGCGAACGAATCTCACCAGGAACCCTTCTATGCGGACCTTATCGCGGCCTTCCGCGAGATCAGGGACCGTGAGGGGCTCGATGACGATCGTTACCTCGAACTGATCACCGTGTTCGTCCAGTCCATCCCCTACAGGACCGACGACTCGATCACCGAACCGAAGTTCCCCATCGAGACCTACGGCGATGGAGAGGGTGACTGCGACGATAAAAGTCTTCTTCTCGCCGGGCTTCTCGCCCGGGAAGGCTACCGGGTTGCGCTCTTCTACTTCGGGGACGAGGCGCACATGGCCGTGGGGGTGGGGAGCGCCGGGTGCCACTACCAGAACACCCCTCTTGCCTACATCGAGACGACGAACGCAAGTTACGTGGGCATCCCGCCCCCGGTGCTCTCGAACGGGACGGTCCTCGCCTCCGACCCGCTGGTGATCCCGGTCGGTGACGGCCCACGATACTATGCCGCGTGTGACCAGGTCATGACGATAGAACGTGCTCTCTCCGTATCTCGTGCTCGGGTCGAGGCGCTCGCGCCGGAGCTCGGGATGCGCGTAGGAGAACTTGAGGCAGAGAAAGAGTATATCGAGTCGCTCGGCACGAGGATGACAGCCCTCTCCCGGTCGGGGGAGGTCCGGGAATACAACCGTCTCGTCCCTGAATATAACCGGAAAGCCCGGGATTACAACGATGCGGTGCGGTCCTACAACGCCCTGCTCGAGGAGTCACGGGCCGCTGTCGACCTCTACAACCACCTTGTCACTCACGCCCACGACCGTCCCGGGTCGTATCTCCGTACCAGGGCCTACCTGGCGGAGTGACCCCGGGAGGTTACTCCCGGACGATGTAGTGGGCAGGGTCTCCCCCTCTTGCCAGAGGTGATAACGGGACCCGGGAGCCTCCGGGTGTCCGAAGGGAGGATATGCTTAAGTTATTTTTGTATATCTTCTAACGCGGGGGCCTTCCCGCTCATGCCTCCGAGAGTCCCGCAGAGATGACCTGGCCTCACGAATAAATACGGTTCCCGGGCTCGCGGGTGCTGGTATACGCCACTTTACGCATCTGGTTCCGCCGAACAATGGTCGGATGACGGGCGGCCCGCTCGACGAGACAGGCAAACGTGGTGAATGCAGTTCTTTCCATACATCAGAACGGGGTGAGGCCGCTATTTAACCATAGGCCGTGCGCGGGGTGAAAGTGAAGGGGCGGGATTCTACCCAATTTCCGACATCTTCATGTCAATCCGTCATCATCTTAGTGTTAGTTTAGTGTAATGAAGGATTTGCGGCATCTTTCGCCTTTCTCCCCGCTGAAAGAACAGGTGTTATGTTACAAGCGTTAATGTATCCCCCGACATATACATAACGGAGTGCCGTATGCTGGATATCAGTGATTTACACGTGAGCGTGGATGGCACCGAAGTGCTCCACGATATCAACCTCCACATCGGGCCGGGGGAGACTCATGTCCTGATGGGCCCGAACGGATCGGGAAAGAGCACGCTGCTCAAGGCCATCATGGGGTTTGGCGGCTATACGATTACGTCCGGGTCTATTGTTTTTAAAGGGAAGGAGATCACCTACATGCCGATCCACGAGCGGGCCCATCTCGGGATAGGCATGATGTTTCAGCACCCGCCTGCAATATCAGGGCTGAAACTCGGGAAACTGCTCGCTGCCACATCCCACATGGGGGAAGGCGCGATAGAGGCGCTGGCGCAGTCGGTCAACATGGAACACTTTCTTGCCCGGGACATCAACGTGGGGTTCTCCGGTGGTGAGATAAAACGGAGCGAAGTCCTGCAGTTGAAGGTCCAGCAGCCTGATTTCCTCATGCTGGATGAACCTGAGAGTGGTGTCGACCTCGAGAACATGAACCTGATGGGGAAGGAGATCGCGGCCCTGCTCGAGAAAGATGTCCATATCATCAACCGGCGCCGGAGTGGCCTGATCATCACCCATACCGGCTACATCCTCGATTACCTCGAGGCCGACCAGGGCCATGTGATGATAGACGGCCAGATACGGTGTCACGGAAACCCCCGCGAGATTCTGCGCGTGGTCAAAGAAAAAGGATACGGGGAGTGTCTGCGTTGCAAACAGATATAACTGACATGGAACACCTCTCGCAGGAGGACCGGGAACGTCTTGCCCTGACCGGTCTTGAAGTCGGGATGCAGAACCGTTGCGGAAGTTTCTTCCAGATCGACCAGAAGGTGGTGCAGACCACCTGTGGGGCCGAGGGGATCGAGATGCTCCCCATCAAGGCCGCCCTTGAGAAGTACGACTGGATAAAAGACTACTACTGGAACGCGGTCCCGAAGGATAAGGACAAGTACACCCAGTTCGTGGCAAAGCAGGAAACACCGCAGGGCCTCGTCGTCATCGCTCATCCGGGGGCGAAGGTCGCCATGCCGCTCCAGGCCTGTCTCTTCCTCCGCGAGGAGCCGGTGCAGCACGTCCACAACATCTTCATCGCAAGGGAGGGGTCTGAGATGCATATCATCTCGGGGTGTGCCAGTTCCTGGCAGAAAGAACACGGTGCGCACATCGGGGTGACCGAGATCTACGTCGGCAAAGGTGCCAGGGTCACGTCCACGATGATCCACAACTGGAACCCGGGGATCAGCGTCTTCCCGCGGAGCGCCACCATCGTCGAAGAGGACGGCACCTTCCTCTCGAACTACATCTGCATGCAGCCGGTCAATCAGGTCAACATGTACCCGACGGCACGCCTTGTCGGGAAGAACGCTGTAGCCCGGTTCTCGAGCATCGTCGTCGCAACGCCGGGGTCGCTCCTCGACCTTGGTTCCCGGACCATCCTTGCCGCCGAGCACACGAGCACCGAACTCATCACCCGGGCCATCACCACCGGCGGCACTGTCATATCCCGGGGGCACATCCTTGGTGAGAAGGAGAACACCCGGGGGCATATCGAGTGCAAGGGTCTGATCTTAAAAGACGGCACCATCCACGCTATCCCCGAGATCGAAGGAACGCTGACCGGCACCGAGCTCTCCCACGAGGCCGCGGTCGGGAAGATCGCCCGCCACGAGATCGAGTACCTCATGGCCCGGGGCCTCTCAGAGGAGGAGGCCACCGCAACCATCATACGTGGGTTCCTGGATGTAAAGATCAGTGGTCTGCCTGCAGTCCTGCAGAAACAGATCGATGCCGCAATCGATAAAGCAGAATCCGGGTTCTGATGCGAGATGACATGACGGGGACCGATCGCTTCACGAGAGAACGCGAGGAGATGGTGGAGTTCCAGGTCCGGGCCCGCGGGATCAGGGACGAACGAGTGCTTGCCGCGATGCGGAAGATCCTGCGCCACCTCTTCGTGCCGAAGGGCTTTGAGCGTGCTGCCTACGAGGACCGGCCGCTCCCCATCGGGGAGGGGCAGACCATCTCCCAGCCCTACATCGTCGCCGTCATGACCGAACAGCTCGAACTTCAACCACAGGATCGGGTGCTCGAGGTCGGGACCGGCAGCGGCTACCAGGCGGCCCTCCTGGCCGAACTCGCAGGCTCGGTCATCTCCATCGAACGCCTCGCGAGCCTCGCCGACCAGGCACGGGAGAACCTCGCCCGGGCGGGGGTCACCGGCGTCCAGGTGGTCGTCGGCGACGGCACAGAGGGGTACCCGCCGGAGGCGCCGTACGACGCCATCATCGTCACGGCGGCATCGCCCGGAGTCCCACAGCCCCTGATCGACCAGCTGGCTGAAGGCGGGCGATTGATCGCCCCCGTCGGGCCGCGTGAATGCCAGGACCTCATCAAACTCGTCAAACGCGAAGGCAGGGTGGAGAGTATCCCGCTCGGCGGCGTCTGTTTCGTGCCGCTGATTGGGCAGTTTGGGTGGAGGGGGGAGGATTCCTCGTGAAGGTCTACGACATCACCCGCGACCTCTCCGAAGATGCCGTGCTCTACCCCGGTGATATCAGGCCCCGGTTCCGCGAGATCGATACCGGGCAGTACCGCGTGACCGAGATGACCCTCGGGAGCCACACCGGGACGCACATCGACGCCCCGTCGCACTACATCGAGGGCGGGCTGACGGTCGACCAGATCCCGTCCGGGGTGCTCGTTGGACCGGCACGGGTGCTCGACTGCAGCGACGCAGGAGGGGTCATCGGTCCCGACCGCCTCGCCGGCCGGCTGGCCGGCACCCGGACACTCCTCCTGAAGACCTGGTTTTCGGAGCGGCAGGAGTTCGATCCCGGGTACCCGGCGCTCTCACCGGGGGCGGCACGGCTCGTCGCGGATGCCGGAATCACCTGTCTCGGGACCGATGCTCCGTCGATAGAGGCCTATCAAGGTGACGGTTCGGTCCACCGCCTGCTGCTCGGGCACGGGACGGTCATCCTCGAACTGCTTGACCTCTCTGCCGTGCCGGAAGGTGAGTATTTTATGGTGGCGCTGCCACTGCGGCTCAGAGGTCTGGACGGGTCGCCTGTACGCGCGATCCTCTGCAAACAGGAGAAGAGATAATGAGTTTTCTACACGATGCAATCGCGAAACTTGAGAAGACCCTGGAAGACAGCGGGTGCGAGCACGGTATCGTGACCCTGGGTGTGAACTACGACGCAGACGTCTGCCAGTACCCGAAAGGGGTCTGCATGGAAGGGCAATTCGGCGGGAAGAGCGGGCAGTTCATCACGAGCGAACCGATCCGGGCCAATACCAGGATCTCCTTTATGTACGGTGCGCCGCTCAAAGACCAGAAACAGCGTGGGGCGGCATGCGTGATCATCAACGCCGTCTCGGCGTTCCTCTGCCTGACACGGAAACTCCAGCCATGCACCCCTGACCGTTACGCGCCCTGCCTTGCGGAACTCTCCCGCGAGGTCGCAGGGAAGCGTATCTACCTCATCGGCCCGATGCCGGTGCTCGAGCATGCCCTCGGGCGTCAGGTTGTTGACTCACCGGAAGCAGCCGACCTCTTCCTGGTCGCCGGAGACGGCATGACCTCAGACGAAGGGGTTGCCTGCATCGACGAATACCTGGGGAAGAAACGGATGATCTTTCTCGGGCCGTCGACCGCCGGGGTCTGCGGTCTGCTGAACCTCGAGCACTGGTGCCCCTACGGGCGATGAATACCTTTTTTTAGAGAAGAAGGGTTATACAGGAGTATGCTATTCGGCTCTTCCGGGATCAGGCGCGAGTTTGGCCCGGGCCTCGTCGATCTGGCGCTCCAGGTAGGAGCAGCCGCTGCAGACGGCGCACCGCGCGTCGTCGTGGGCAGGGATACCCGCACGACCAGCGAACTGCTGGAACATTGTGTTATCGCCGGTATGGTCTCGGCCGGTACAACCGTCCGGACCTGCGGTATCGCGCCCACACCGACGGTCGCTTACGCGACACGAAACGCGGACGCAGGATGCATGATCACCGCCTCGCATAACCCTGAGTCCTACAACGGTGTGAAACTACTCAACCCCGACGGGTCGGCGTTCACCCGCCGGCAGCAGGCGACGATCGAGGATGCGCTCACGAAGTCCCACTGGGTGAGCTGGAACGAGCAGGGTTGCGTCTCTCCGGTCGACGCGGTTACTGCGCACCGTGAGGCGATCCTTGATATGGTCAGCCTCTCCCGACCGGTCACGGTCGTGCTCGACTGCGGCAACGGTGCAGGCAGCGTCATCACTCCCGACCTCCTTGCAGGGGCGGGGGCGACCGTCGTCGGGCTGAACTGCAACGTCTCCGGCAGGTTTGCTCGTCCTTCCGAACCGCTTGAGGCAAACCTCCCCTACGTCGGGGAGATCGTGCGGAAGCGAGGGGCCGCGTGCGCTGTGGTCCACGACGGCGACGCCGACCGGATGATGGCGTTCGACGACCGAGGGCGCTACATCGACGGCGACCATCTCCTCATGCTGTTTGCAAAATACCTTGACCGGAAACGCGTGGTCACCACCGTCGACGCCTCGATGGCGATCGAGGAGGTGGCAGAGGTCCGCCGCACGCCGGTCGGCGACAGTTTCGTCTCCGAAGAACTCCTCTCCTGGGGGGATTTTGGCGGGGAGGCGTCGGGAAGCTGGATCTTCCCCGGGCACTCCTACTGCCCGGACGGAGTTTACGCCGCGGCCCTGCTCTGCGAGATCGCCTCGGAGTGGTCGATCGCTGAAGAACTGGACCGGATGCCCCGGTACACCCTCCTCCGGGAGTCGTACCGGATCACTTCTCCCGGTGATGTCATGGCAGCGATGGGGGCCGATGAACCGACGCACGGGGTCCGCTTTGGCAACGACGACGGCTGGTACCTGATCCGGGCAAGCGGCACCGAACCGAAGATCCGGATCACGGCCGAGGGAAAGACGCCTGCAAAAGCAAAGGAGATGCTTGATGCAGGGCGTACTGTTCTCGGGAGAGCGAAACATGCTTCAGGTGCAGAAAAGGAGTGAATAGTATGCAGTGTGTCGTACTGGCAGCAGGAGAGGGGAAACGGATGCGTCCCCTGACCGCCCGGCGTCCGAAGGTGATGCTTCCCATCGCCAACCGCCCGATGATGGAACACCTGGTCCTCGCGGCCCGGGATGCGGGGATCACCGAGTTCGTCTTTGTCGTCGGCTACTTTGAGCGTGAGATCCGGAACCACTTCGGGGACGGCAGCGATCTTGGCGTGCATATCACCTACGTGACCCAGCGCCACCAGCTCGGAACCGGTGACGCCCTCCGGGCGACGGCAGGACTGGTCGACGACCGGTTCCTTCTCCTCAACGGGGATATGGTTCTTCGGCGTGATAATATCGAGCGGCTTTGCCGGATGGATGCCCCCTGCATGGGGGTTCACGAGACCGACCACCCGCAGGACTACGGCGTGGTAACCGTAGAGGGGGACCGCATCACCGGTCTTGAAGAGAAGTCCGAACACCCGAAGAGCACCCTGGTCAACGCGGGCGCCTACCTCTTCGACCCTGATATCTTCGACCTTCTCGCGGGGATCACCATATCCGGCCGCGGTGAATACGAGCTGACCGACGCACTCGCATCCTATATCAGGGAGAGGACGCTCACTGCGTACACGCTTGCCTACTGGCTCGATGTCGGGCAGCCATGGGATCTCCTCGACGCAAACGAGGCGCTCCTCTTCTCCCTGGACCACGAGCAGCACGGCACCATCGAGGACGGATGCACCGTCCCCGATACGGTCAGCACCGGCAAAGGAACCGTGATCAGGGCCGGGACCTACATCGAGGGACACTGTGTCATCGGCGAGAACTGTATCATCGGCCCTCACGCCTACATCAGGGGCTCGACTGCCATCGGGGATGGCTGCCACATCGGGCATGCGACCGAGATCAAGAACTCCATCGTCATGCCCTCCACAAACATCCCTCACTTCAACTACGTCGGCGACAGCGTCGTGGGCAGCGGGTGCAACTTCGGGGCGGGGACCAAGGTCGCAAACCTCAGGCACGACAACGAAGCGGTGAAGGTCTGCGGGAAGAACACCGGCAGGAGGAAGTTCGGGGCCATCATCGGTGATAACGTCCTCTTCGGGATCAACTGCTCGGTCAACGTCGGGAGCCTCATCGGCAGCAACACCCGGGTAGCCCCCCACTCTCTCGTGGAAGGGTGTATCGAGGACGGTTCGATCATCAGGTGATATGATGCAGGCAGTCATTTTAGCCGCAGGAGAAGGGAGCCGTCTCCGGCCGCTCACCCGGAGCAAGCCCAAAGCCATGATCCCGGTCGCGAACCGGCCGATCATCGAGTACGTCATCGATGCCCTGCTTGAGAACGGGATCCGCGATATCGTGGTGGTGGTGGGATACCGCAAAGAGCATGTCATCAGGTACCTCAACAAGCTCGACGCCCCGGTCCAGGTTGTTGTCCAGGAACGCCAGCTCGGGACCGCTGACGCCCTCCGGGCGGCTGAGTCTGAGATCACCGACGACTTCCTCGTTCTTCCCGGCGACAACTACATCAACGCTGAATCGATCGCCCGTATCAAGAAGGAGCGAAACGCCATGCTTGTGGCCGAGCACCCGAGTCCCTCGAACTTCGGTGTCGTGGTGATCAGAAACGGCCTTGTCCGTGAGGTCATCGAGAAACCCGAGGACGCACCGACGTTCACGGTATCGACCGGGATATGCTCGTTCACGCCTGATATCTTCCCCTACCTCCTGACAAACGAGATCCCCGACGCCCTCTCCGCCATGATCGCATCAGGCCGCCGGATACGCGCGATCCCGGCGGACGACTGGCAGGATGCCATCTACCCCTGGGATCTCCTGAAACTCAACAGCCGGATGCTCAGGGGGATCACCCCTGAAATCGGCGGGAAGGTCGATGCGTCCGTCATCCGCCGGGGGGTGGTGCGCATCGGTGCCGGGACGACCGTCGGCCCGAACACCGTGATCTATGGACCCGTCACCATCGGGCGCGACTGTAACATCGGCGCAAACACCGTGATCATGCCCGACTCAAGCATCGGTGACCGGGTGGTGCTTGAACCCTTCACCTACGTTGCCGACTCAATCATCATGGACGACGTCACCGTAGGATCGCATTCCAGGATTGTCTCCGCCGTCTTCGGCCAGGGGTGCATCCTTGCCGACCACACCACGACATACCCCTCTGCGAGTTTCATGGAGGTCGGAGACCGGGTGCTCAAGGAGGAGTTTGGTGCAGTCCTCGGCGACGGAGTCCGTGCGGCACCCTTCACAACATTTAAGAACTGTATCGTGGGTAATGGTGTCACCATAGAGGAGGGGAAGACATTGGTCGGCCTCATCGAGGACGGCGCCCGGGTGATCTGATGTGCGGGATTGTCGGTTACGTCGGAAGACGGGAGGCAACGCCGGTTCTGATCCAGGGGTTAAAGCGGCTCGAGTACCGGGGCTATGACTCGTTCGGCATCGCGACGGTCGGGAGTGCGCTTGAGGTCTACAAGAAGGCCGGCCGCATCTCCGACGGTGAGGCGGGGGCAGCCAGTCTCCGGGGGTCCACCGGGATCGGGCACACCCGGTGGGCCACCCACGGCGAACCAAACGACATCAACGCCCACCCGCACATGGACTGTGAAGGAAAGATCGCTGTCGTACATAACGGGGTCATCGAGAACTACAGCGAACTGAAGCGGCAACTGCAGGAGCGAGGCCACATCTTCCGGTCAGAGACCGATACCGAGGTGATCGTCCACCTCGTCGAGGAGCACTACGACGGGGATCTCCTTGCAGCGGTCAACGCGACTCTCCCCTCTCTTCAGGGTTCGTATGCCATCCTCGCGATTGTCGAAGACACCCAGCAAATCGTCGCCGCCCGCGACGCGAGCCCGCTCGTCCTCGGTATCGGGGATTCCGAGGTTTTTGCGGCCTCTGATATGACGCCGCTCCTCGAGTACACCGAGCGCGTGATCTACCTCGAGGACGGCGACATTGCCGATATTACTCCCGACCGCCTCGATATCTTCCACGGCGGCCAGAGGGTGGAGCGCCCGATCGAGCTGATCAGCTGGTGCGTTGAGGATACCCGGAAGGGCGGGTTTGCCCACTATATGTTGAAAGAGATCTTTGAGCAGCCCCAATCCTTCTACGAGACCATCAGGGCAGGTGTCGACGATAATGTGCGGCAGATGATCATGGATGCCGATGAGATCACGCTGGTTGCGTGTGGGACGTCCTACCACACCACCCTGATCTTCAAGTACCTGGCGGAGTCGCTCTGCAACATCTCAGTCCGGACCGAGATGGGGTCTGAGTTCAAGTACTTCGTCCCTCCTCTCCACGGCCTCGTTATCGCGGTCACACAGTCAGGTGAGACCGCTGATACGATAGCTGCCTTAAAGATGGCGAAAACCCGCAACTGCCCCACCCTTGCCATCACCAACGTACAGGGGAGCACGGTAACCCGGGTTGCTGACAGAACCCTGCTCATGCGGGCCGGCCCCGAGATCGGTGTCGCCGCGACCAAGTCTTACACAGCACAGCTCGCGGCGCTGATGCAGATCATCAACCTGCGGTGCGATGGGGCGTTTAATGACGTCCTCTCACACGCACACCTGGCCATCGGGGATGTCCTCCTCTACGACGTCAGGGATGCAGTCGCCCTCTGTTCTAAGGCTGACCATGCTTTCTTCGTGGGGAGAGGGGCGTTTTACCCGGTTGCAATGGAAGGCGCCCTCAAGATGAAGGAGATCAGTTATGTCCATGCCGAGGGGTATGCGGCCGGGGAACTGAAACACGGGCCGTTTGCGCTGCTCACCCCTGAGACGCCGGTGGTTGCCATATGCACCCCCGGCCCGACCTACAGTGTGATGGCCTCGAACATCAAGGAGATGAAGGCCCGCAGGGCGCCGGTCATCGCGCTTGGCGTGGACGGCGATAAGGAACTGGCTGAGATTGTGGACATCTTCATCCCTATCCCGAACACACATCTTCTGGTGCAGGTGCTGACCGCCTCTGTCGTCCTCCAGCTGCTTGCCTACCACACCGCATGCGCCCTGCAGCGGGATGTCGATAAACCACGGAACCTGGCAAAGAGCGTGACCGTTGAATGATTGAGTATGGATGTAACGCCCTCGGCGAGGGGGCGACGATATTTGAGCCGGTGACCCTCGGGTTTCCCTCCCGCGATCGGATCGGGGAGGAAGGTTACCCGGGCGTCACCATCGGGAGGAACGCGGTCCTCAGGTCGGGAACCATCATCTACTGTGATGTTCTGATCGGCGACGCCTTCCAGACCGGGCACAACGTGCTGATCCGCGAAAAGACCACCATCGGCGATCGGGTGGCGATAGGGACGGCGGCGGTGATCGAGGGGGACTGCATGATCGGTGACGATGCCCGGCTCCAGAGCCTGGTCTACATCCCGACCGGCACCCGGATCGGCAACCGGGTCTTCATCGGCCCAAACGCCGTGCTGACGAACGACCGCTACCCGCCCGGCCCCCATGAGTCCCTCCAGGGCCCGGTGATCGGGGACGGCGCCGTCATCGGCGCAAACGCTACGATCCTTCCCGGTGTCACAGTCGGCGAGGGGGCGTTCGTCGCCGCTGGTGCGGTGGTGACGAAGGATGTCCCCCCCGGGACGCTTGCGGTGGGGACACCGGCGCGGTTCCGGCCGCTGCCTCCGGAGGCGAGACGGTGACGGTGGAGATCCCCATCGCTCGACCGCTCATTGGTGAGGACGAGGTCGCGGCCGTCGCCCGCGTGATGCGGTCGGGGATGCTGGCCCAGGGGTCGGTTGTCACTGAGTTTGAGTCCCATTTTGCTGAATACTGCGGTGTTGCGCACGCCATCGGCGTCAACTCCGGGACGGCGGCGCTCCACGCGGCCCTCCTTGCCGCGGGCGTCGGGCCGGGCGACTCGGTGATCGTCCCGGCGTTCACGTTCTTTGCGACGGCATCTGCAGTCTCGATGTGCGGGGCGACACCGCGCTTTGCCGACGTCGATCCCCGCACGTTCAACATCGACCCAGACTCGGTCGAGGCCCTCATCCGGCCCGACACCAGGGCGGTCATCGGTGTCCACCTCTTCGGGCAGCCGTTCGACGTCGGCGCCGTCCGCGATCTCTGCGACGACCGCGGGCTCATCCTCATCGAGGACGCGGCCCAGGCGCACGGTGCTGAGTACCGGGAGAAGCGGGCAGGGAGCCTCGCCGACCTCGGTTGCTTCTCCTTCTACCCGACCAAGAACATGACCACCGGGGAAGGGGGCATGGTCACGACCGACGACGACGCCCTTGCGGAGCGCCTCAGGCTCCTCATCAACCACGGCCAGAGCAGGAAATACCTTCACTCAGCCATCGGCTACAACTACCGGATGACGAACATGGGCGCCGCCATCGGCCTCGTGCAGCTTGACCGGCTCGAGGGGTTCAACGAGCGCCGGATCCATAACGCCCGTTACCTCGACCGCCACCTCCCCGGCACCGGGCTCGTCACGCCCTACGTTGCACCGGGCGTCCGGCATGTCTACCACCAGTACGTGGTGAGGCTCCCCGCTGGCTACCCGCTCACGAGAGACGCGTTCATGAGCGCTCTTGCGGACCGGGGGATCGGGACCGCCGTCCACTATCCCATCCCGGTCAACCGACAGCCGGTCTATCAGAATGCGTCCGGGGACGCTTCGTGCCCGGTATCGGACGACCTCGCGGCGTCGGTCGTGAGCCTGCCCGTCCACCCCTCGGTGACTGACGAAGAACTGGCGTACATCTGCGATGCTGTCCGGGGGCTCCGGGGCGCATAACCAATCTCTGCCCGAGTAACCATGAAGATCCTCCTCGTCTCCACCCAGGACTACATCCACCACCCGATCCCATCGAGGCACCACAACATCTTCGAGGAGCTCGCGACACGGCACGAGGTCCATGTGCCCCATTTCCACGTCAGCAGGGGAAGGGAGCGGGAGACCCTTCTTCACGTCCACGAAGCGACGCGGTTTGCCGTGGAGAGCCCCTTCCTCCACTATACCCTGAATGCACCCTGTCACTAC
>NZ_DAQR01000108.1:0-11221 GCF_002502935.1 Methanoculleus sp. UBA413 | reverse complement strand
CGGCGATGGTCCGTGCGGCAAAGAAGTTCGGTGTGCCGGTGGTCTTCGACCTGAAGGACTGGTTCCCCGACTCAGCCGCCGCGTACTACAAGAACCCGGCCGTGCAGTGGCTGCTCCGGGAAGGCGTCCTCACCATAACCCGCTACAACCTCGACCACAGCGACGTCATCACGACGGTCTCGCCCGGACTCGTCGAGAAGCTCCGGACGTACGGCTATGAGGCAGAACTGATCACGAACGGCGTCAACACCGACCTCTTCCGCCCGATGGACGGGGGGTCGATGCGCCAGACCCTCGGGATTGCCCCCGATGCGTTCGTGCTCGGGTTTGCGGGGGCAATCGAGCGGTGGTACGCACTCGATGAGGTGATCAGGGCGTTCCCGGAGATCCTCGCACGACACGGGAACGCAGAACTCCTGATTGTCGGGGGTTCGCTCTTCACCGGCTACATCGACGACCTCCGCGCCCTCGCGGCAGACCTTGGGGTTAGCAGGCGGGTGCACTTCACCGGGGCCGTTGAGTATCGCGACCTCCCTGGCTACATCGCACCGATGGACCTCTGCCTCATCCCGCTCTCCCCTCCCCAGTGGGTCGATATCGCTCTCCCCAACAAGTACTTCGAGTACTCGGCCTGCGGGAAGGCGATCCTCTCCACCCCCATCCCTGATATGCTCCGGATGGGCGGCGACCACATCGCCGTCTACCGGAACAGGGAAGAGTTCGTGGAGAAGGTCGATGAACTGTCTCTCGCCCCGGAAGGGCGCCCGGTTGGGATGGAGGAGCACAGCTGGAAGAGGAAAGCAGAGGCGTTTGAGAAGATCTTTCTGCGACTGACGAAAAACCCCTGATAACACCCCAAATCTCCTCTCTCCGGGATACGCCAAGGTTATTAATGGTTCGAAGGGAAACAGATTCGTAACAAGGAGGGTCCGATGGCTCACGTGGATCTCAGTAAATACCGACCATATATTGTCATAGGTTTTGTTGTTCTGTTCACCCTGCTCGTGATCTGGATGCGGGGTTTCATTCCGGCGGCTGATATGGTGACGCCCGAAGGCGTCAACCTCCTGGGTGTCGATCCCTGGTATAACCTCCGCCAGGTCGAGCAGGTCGTCGCCAACTTCCCCGGCTACGCCTGGTTCGATGCCATGACGCTCTACCCGACCGGCGATGTCATCTACTGGGGACCGCTCTTTATCCAGATCATATCGGCGCTCTGCATCCTCGCCGGGGCAACAACGCGCCCTGAGATCCTGGTGGTGGCATCCTGGGTCCCACCGCTGATGGGTGCGGCGATGGTGCCGGTCACCTACCTGCTCGCAAGAAAACTTGCCGACTGGAAGACCGGTCTCATCGCGGCAGGCCTGATTGCGGTCATCTCCGGGAACTACGCCTACCGCTCAATATTCGCCTTCGTCGACCACCACATCGCCGAGACGCTCTTTTCGACGATCTTTGTCCTCGCCTACATTGCGGCGCTGCTCGCCGCACGGGACCGGCCGCTCTCCCCCAAAAACCTTGAAGCCCTGAAGATACCGGTGATAATGGCGGCACTCGCGGGGATTGGCTACCTCCTCGGCTACTTCAATATGCCGACGATGATCCTCTTCGCGCTCATCGTTGCGGCCTTCACCCTGGTTCAGGTTCTCCTGGATTTCTTCCAGGACCAATCAAGCGACTACCTGGTCCTCGTAAACGTCGTCACCTTCGGCGTTGTGGTCCTCGGAACAGTGGCGTTCGGCTTCCCGCACCCCGGCCTCGACCTCTCCCGGTACACCATCGGGCACGTTATTGCCTGCGCTGCCCTCATCGCCGGAACGCTCGCGCTCTACGGGCTCTCGGTCTTCTTAAAAGAGCGGCCAAAGTACTGCTTCCCGGCCGCGCTCGCGGCCCTCGCGGCCCTCGCCGTCGCAGTGCTCTTTGTTGCCCTGCCTGAGGTCTACAACCTCCTGATATCGAGCCTCATCTCCTTCTTCGGCGAGGCGCCTGTCACCACGACCGTCATGGAGGCGCGGGCCTGGTCGTTTGAGGCGGCCTGGTCGACGTTCCACTGGGGCCTTGTGCTTGCGGCAGGCGGCGCTGCCACCCTGATCTGGTGGAGCCGCGAGAAGGCGAACCCAGGCCACGTCTTTGTTCTCATCTGGACAGGGATCATCCTCGCATCGACGGCCGCGCATCTCCGCTACGAGTACTACCTCGCCGCAAACATCGCCCTGCTCGCCGCGATCTTTGCAGGGGCGGTCATCAACGTGACATGGAAGGATGCCGTACGCCTCCTCCGCCCGGGAAGCGGGGATGATGCCCCCGAACCCGTGGAGAGACAGGAGAAAGCAAAGAAGGGGAAGAAGGGAGCGAGATCCAGGGATACCGGGAAGCCGAAAGTCCCCCCGAAGGACCGGCCCGACCCCCTCAAGGTGGGGGCGTTCGCTGCGGTCGTCGTCGTGACGCTCCTCTTTGGGGGAATCTGCTTCGGGACGACCCTTGATATGGCAAAAACCGTAAAATACGGTGGCATCGACTCACAGTGGATGGAGACCCTGGAGTGGATGAGTGCAAACACCCCCGACCCGGGTGTCGACTACTACGCTATTCATGACGGGGAGACCTTCACCTACCCCGAGGAGTCCTACGGCGTCATGTCCTGGTGGGACTACGGTCACTTGATAACCTTCGTCTCAAAACGGATCCCGAACAACAACCCCTTCCAGCACGGGGTTGCCGGGCCGAACGGCTCCGCGGTCTACCTCACCTCGACCTCTGAGGAGAAGGCAAACCAGATTCTCGACAACATCGGCACCCGCTACGTCATAACCACTCACGAGATCGCTACCGGGAAGTTCCACGCGCCGGCGACGTGGGCAGACCAGAAGGTGAGGACAACGCCGTTCCAGCCCTACTTCCTCCTCCCCGCGAGCGCAGGCTCGACGAGTTACCAGGCGGTGCCGTTCTACACGCAGCAGTACTACCTGACGATGATCGCCCGCCTCCATAACCTCGACGGGTCCATGACCGACCCGACATCGGAGGTGCTCTACGCCGAGTACCGCGAACCGGGCACGGTGAACAACTCTCTCCCGGTCGTCACGCGTATGGAGCAGATGAACGCCACCGCAGCCGCGGCCGCGGTGGAGGCGTACAACAAGAGCGCTCCGGCAGGGTCTGCCGCAACGCTGCTGAACCTCTTCCACGAGATCCGGGCAGATTCGATTCTCCACCCGGTCGAGCGGGTGCCGGCGCTCCAGCACTACCGGCTCGTCCACGAGACGCCTCAGAACGTCTTTGTCAACGCCGGCGCAGACGGACCCAACCTGAAGGTCATCAAGATATTCGAGTATGTCCCGGGTGCCCACATCAAGGGCGATGGTATCATCGAGGTGCCGGTCACGACGAACACCGGCCGGGCGTTCACCTACCGCCAGGAGAGCGTGAACGGTGAGTTCGTCGTCCCGTACGCGACGTCCGGGTGGTCGGGTGAGGTGAAGACGACCGGCCCCTACCGGATCGCAGGCACCGGGCAGACATTCGATGTCACCGAAGAAGATATCCAGCAGGGGCACACCATCAACTAACAGAGGATGCAGTGTTCGGTCATCTACGGTGACGTCTTTGCCAGACACGATATGGAACTTCACCCCGAGACGGGCTCCCGGTTACGGGCGGCCCTCTCCGGGGTTCCCGACGGCGTGAAGTGGCGCGCTCCGGTCCGGGCCACCGAGGGGGACCTGGAGCGGGTCCACCGCCCGCAGCATATCCGCTGGGTGCAGGAGATCGCACGGGGAACCTGTTTTTTAGACCCGAATACCTACGTTACCCGCCACTCGTTCGATGTGGCCTCGTACGCCGCCGGTTCGGCCTCTGCAGCGGTGGAGAGGACGCTCGACGGCGAGCATTCGTTTGCCCTTGTCCGTCCGCCGGGACACCATGCCGGTCCCGACCGGTCGATGGGGTTCTGTATCTTCAATAACGCCGCCGTCGCGGCGGCCAGAGCGCTTGAGTCGGTTGACCGGGTGGCGATCCTCGACTGGGACCTGCACCACGGCAACGGCACGCAGACGATCTTTTACGGGAGTGATCAAGTGCTCTTCTGCTCGGTGCACGAGGAGGACAGTTTCCCGAAGACCGGGTGGGTGGACGAGATCGGCACCGGTGCAGGTCGGGGCTACACCCTCAACGCCCCGCTTGCGGCGGGCTCCACCATCGCCGACTATCAACTCGTCTTTCGGGAGGTCTTTGTCCCGGCACTGGCCCGGTTCCGGCCTGACGCCCTGATCGTCTCAGCAGGGCAGGACGCCCTCGCCGACGACGAGCACGGGCACATGAACCTCGAACCTGAAGACTTCGGCGTGCTCGCCGGGATGCTGATCGACGGCACTGACCTGCCTCTCGCGCTGACGCTCGAGGGAGGGTACGGCCCGTCGCACGGGAAGGCGATCGAGGCGATATTTGCCGCCTTGCGGGGCAAGCGGTTTGTTCCCGCTAATGAACGGTCCCCGCACCGGAGCACGGAAGGGGTTGTGGAGATCCTAAAGAAAGTCGGGTTCTGCTGAGGGAGAACCCACTCAGGGCCGATACAGCGGCACGGAAGGGGTGTTGCCAACCCCTCCATCGTCCTTCGCGCTCTTCGCGCCTTCGCGTGAGTTTTCAGTATGGGGGTGATAGGGTCTCACGCGTTGCCCGCGAAGGGGCTTCACCCCATTGAGATTCTCACCCCTGCGCGGGGTGCCGCCGGTCCGGGTCCATGTATGACACCTCAAACCCGGGGACGACAACACGCACCACCGGCACCGGGGTCCTTGAGAGGTCGCAGACGCAGACCCGGTCCGTGTAGGGGCTGACCTCCTGAAGCACCCGTTCGATGTCGAGGTCGAACCGTTCGGTGCTCGCGTCGGGGACGTCCCTGATATCGACGGCCTCTGCGTCCGCAAACCACATCCTGTTAATCCGCTTCAGCCGCTCGTAGCCCGCCTTCCTGATGACCATCTCCCGTCGGGGGTCGTTGCGGCCGCCCTGGAGGTAACTCCCCCGGCTCTGGGCGACCTCGGTCAGGGCGCGGAGCGCTGCAATCTCAGGGGAGGTGTGCGTCCCCGACCCGATGACGATCATCGCCGGGTCCTTCGTGACGGTGTCGTCCGCGGCGGCCGCGACGGTGGGGACAGGGGTCCTCCCGGTGAGCAGCCAGAGGTGGATATCGATCCCGTTCTCCTCGAACCGGTCGAGGACCTGCCGGGCGGCGCAGTCGTTTTTGATGGTGAGGCGGCAGCCGAGGTCACGCTTCTGGTCGGCGAGGCTGAGCGCGTCCCGCTCGATCACCTCAAAGAGTGCGTGCAGGATCGCCTCCTCCATGATGTTCCCTGATGCAAGCCCGTTCGAGTCGCTCCGGAAGAGCGGCATGGCCATGCCGAGCGAGTCGTAGGGGTGGAAGACGGCGTTACTCGGGACATAGACCTCTTCATCGTTCAGGATATCCCATGCCTGCGTCCAGTGGAGTTTCTCCCCCTGTTCGAGTTTCCGCGGGATGATCAGGTCTTCAGGGTGCACGGCCCGTCCCGGACTGATCTCCTCGTAGGTCGCATACTCCATCCGGTCACCCCGGTACTCGGCGCAGTAACGCTCGAGCGCCTCCATCATCGCTGAGACACGGGCGTGGATCGGTTCCTTTCCCTTTCCCGCGTGGACACGGACAGCTCCCCGGGCCGCTCCCGGACGGACCGCCGAGAAGACCGGGATCCCGAGACGATCCAGGGGGGTGACATCGATGACCTCGGAAACACCGATCTCTGCCATCAACGGCTCAACGGCAGCATACGTCTCCTCGGGAGACCGGTAACGGTGTGTTCCGTCGAAGTACTGTTTCTCTACCGGGCGAATCGTGATTACCATCCAGGATCCCTTGGAGGTGATACCTTAATAGTATGACAGATGTACCCTACCATGTATGATCACGGATGACGTGGCAGTAGGTGCAGTCGTCCGGTATCCCCGCACCGGCACGACCGGGAAGGTCCTGCGGGTCGAGGAGATCGACGGCCGGCAGTATGCCGAACTCGACAGCACCGGCCTCTACTACCGGGTAGACGAGCTCGTCAGCGTCGACCGCGTGGCCGGGAAGGTAGAGAGAGTGGAGCGTAGTCTCGAGGAGTACCTCGAGGAAAGGAAGGAACTCCAGAAACAGCTGAAAGAGGTCTGGGAGAAGGGGACCGACCAGAGTTGTGAGGGCGGCGGCTAACCCTCAAGCGGTATGGTGGTGAGTTTCACCGCCTCGACACCCTTCTGCGACATCAACCGTTCCGTAATATCCTTCAGCACCGTTCCATCCCCGCGGAGCAGGATCACCTCAAGACACCTGTTGTGGGTGATATGTGAGTGAAGGGATGCCTGGATGATCTGAGCATATTCATGCTGGATCTCGGTGAGTGTCTCGAGCAGCCCCCGCTGGTCATGGTCATAGACCATGGTGATGACACCCTGGCGCTCCCCTTTGACATCTGAGATCCACTGGTAGTACGTAATGTAACTCCGTATTGAGTCCCGTATCCCTTCTGAACGGGAGGAATACCCCCGGAGGCTCAGGATCTCGTCGAATTTATCAAGAAGGTTCTTGGGTAGAGAGATCCCGATACGTGAAAGTTCGGTATCGCCTGACATATTCTGATCAGTTTTCATATCTATATTTATAAGGTATAAATTTTCGCTAGTCCCAGGGGGTGTTCTTCATACTTCGTATGCATCATGAGCAACGGGAAAGAGGGTCATGGGCGCTATACGAATGCCGGCAGGGAGCGGAAAGGTAATCCCTACTGATTATGTATAAGTAGTGTCACTATATATTGGATAAGGAGGTTCGAAAACTTTTGCGAGATGCATTCATTCCCGGTGTCAATATTGGGCTCGTAGGTCATGTCGATCACGGCAAGACCACCCTGGTCAGCGCGCTGACCGGTACCTGGACGGACAGGCACAGCGAGGAGATCAAGCGCGGCATCTCCATCCGGCTCGGCTACGCAGACACGACGTTTTATAAGTGCGAGAAGTGCGAGGGGGCTGAGGCATACACATCCCAGGCCGAATGCCCGGTCTGCGGAGGTCGCGCGGTCCCGTTCCGGACGGTCTCATTCGTCGATGCCCCGGGCCACGAGACACTGATGGCGACGATGCTCTCCGGCTCAGCACTGATGGACGGGGCAATGCTCGTCATTGCTGCAAACGAGTCCTGCCCTCAGCCCCAGACCAAGGAACACCTGATGGCGCTCGAACTGATCGGCATTAAAAAGATCGTCATCGTCCAGAACAAGATTGATGTGGTCACCCAGGCCGAGGCGCTGGAGCACTATAAACAGATAAAGAGGTTCATCAAAGGAACCATCGCTGAAAACGCACCCATCATCCCCGTCTCGGCACAGAGGGGAATCAACGTCGGCGCCCTGATCCAGACCCTGAATGAGGTCATCCCGGAGCCTGCCCGCGACCCGGAGATCGACCCGGTGCTGCTCATTGCGCGGTCGTTTGATATCAACAAACCCGGCGGCAGCTGGAGGGACGTGAAGGGCGGCGTCATCGGGGGCTCGCTCGTCCGCGGCGTCCTCCGGGAGGGGGACGAGATCGAGATCAGGCCCGGCCGGCAGGTTCAGGTCGAGAACCGGATGAAGTGGGAGCCGATAACAACAAAGATCACCTCCATCAACGCCGGAAAGGTCAAGGTGACCGAGGCGGCGCCCGGCGGTCTCCTCGGCATCGCGACGAAACTCGATCCGGCACTGACGAAGAGCGACGCTCTCGCCGGGCAGGTTGCCGGGCGTATCGGGGAACTGCCACCGGTCTGGGACCGGCTGAAGTTTGACGTTACGCTCATGGACCGTGTGGTCGGCGCAGACAGCGAACAGGTCATTGAACCGCTCAAGCATAAGGAACCGCTGATGCTCTCGGTCGGCACCGCCGTCACCGTCGGCGTGGTCGTGAACGCGAGGAAGAACCAGATGGAGGTCCAGCTGAAGCGGGCGGTCTGTGCGGAGGTTGGATCACGGATTGCCATCAGCAGACAGGTCGGCGGGCGATGGCGGCTGATCGGCATGGGTGTTCTGGTCGAGTGAGGGTTCTCCTCGATACCAACGCCCTCCTGATGCCGGTCCAGTTCGGGATTGACCTGTATGGTGAACTTCTGGGTCTCTTCGGGGATTTTGAGCTGGTCACGCTCGAAGAGGTGGTCGGCGAGCTCTCCGGGCTCGCCCGGGGCGGCGGCCGGGATGCTGTCGCGGCCCGTGTGGGCCTGGCGCTGGCCCGGCGCTCGACAATCGTGCCGAGCGGGAGTAGCGCAGAGAGTGTGGACGAGAGGGTGCTTGAGTATGCCCGGCGGGAGGGGTGTGTCGTGGTGACGAACGACCGGGAGCTCCGGAATGCCCTCCTCCGTGAGGGAACTAGCGTTGTTTCAATGCGAAAACAAAAAACACTGGACCTGATGAGGGGATAGGTGAAAAACCATGTATTTTAAGATGACACTGGAGGACAAGGTGCGGGTTCCGCCCCACCGCCTCGGGGAGGACCTTGATGCGGTCATCCTCAACGTACTGCAGGAACAGCTGGAAGGCAGCATCGCAAAGGAGATCGGCATCTTCATTGCGGTCACGAAGGTTCTCGATATCGGCGAGGGGGAACTGATCCCGGGTGACGGCGCCGTCTATTACGACGTCAGGTTCGAGGCGGTGGTGCTCCGCCTGGCGCTCCAGGAAGTGATCGAGGGCGAGGTGGTGGAGACGACGAGCTTCGGAGCATTCATCAGCCTCGGCCCGATCGACGCCATGCTCCACGTGAGCCAGATATCAGATGAATATATCAACTACGACGAGAAGAACGGCAGGCTGATCTGCCAGGACTCGAAGCGGTATATCGCTGTGGGCGACGGCGTCCGGGCGCGGGTCGTCGCGCTCTCGCTCAACGAGCGCGAGCCCCGGGAGAGCAAGATCGGCCTTACCATGCGGCAGTCGGGCCTTGGGACCTCGGTCTGGCTGGAAGAGGAATTTGAAGAGGAGAAAGGGAAAGGAGCGGCATAATGGTCGTGCGTAAGAAGGTTGTCCGGGTCTGCCGCGAGTGTCACCGGGTTGTCGAAGGGGGGTCCTGTGTGATCTGCGGCACGGCTAACCTGAGCGAAGACTGGGCGGGGTATGTGGTGATCATCGATCCCGAGCACTCGGATATCGCAAAGAAGATGAACATCACCCTTCCCGGCCGGTACGCCCTGAAGGTCCGCTGATGCTCCGACTTCCCGAGGCGCACCGGGATCTCCTGAAAATACCATTCGGCACCCTCTACCGTGATATCGGGGAACTCCTCCCCCTGATCGAGGGTCGGGCGATCTACGCTGTCGGGGATGTGGTGACTCACAACCTCCTTAGCGCGGGCATTGTCCCTGATATCGCCATCATCGACGGCTACACGATGCGCACCCCCTGCACCCGCTCGCCCCTGCTCCAGGCAAGGAGGATAACGGCGAAAAACCCCGCGGGCACGATCACCGACGAACTCGTGGACGCGATTGATGAGGTGATCCGTGATCCGCCGGGGGTGATCTTCGTCGACGGTGAGGAGGATCTTGCGGTCATCCCGCTCGTCCTCGCCGCGCCGTCGGGAGCGGCCGTCCTCTACGGCCAGCCCGGGGAGGGTGTCGTCCTCAGGATCGTTGATGCGTCGGCGAAGCGGGAAGCGGAGACTATTCTGAAGGCTTTTGTGCGTGAGTGAGCCCCGCGGCTGAACCGGTGTCAGCGCGCCATCCCAGAGTTTAAATAAATCTGCCAACAACATTTTAGGGATATCGATGGAGTTCGAAATTACCCGTGACGTGAGGAACGAGGTGTTGAACCGGAGGGAGCTTGTGTTTACGCTCACCTTCGACGGCCCGACACCCTCGCGGAAGAGCATCCAGGAGAAGCTCGCCGCGATGCTGAATAAGAACGAGAACCTCCTTGTGCTGGACTCGCTGAAGACCCGGTTCGGAAAGATGGAAGTCACCGGGCGTGCCCGTATCTACGACGACGAGGAGAGCAGAAAGTCGACGGAGCGGGACTACCTGCTCAAGCGCGGCGAACCGAAGGTCGAGAGCGAGGCGTGAAGAGCATGGCGGTCAAGAGACACGAGTGCTACGAGGTCAAGGGCGATAAGGTAGTCCTGCAGAAGCGGCACTGCCCCCGGTGCGGCCCTGGCGTGCTGATGGCCGAGCACAAGGACCGGGTGGCCTGCGGCAAGTGTGGCTACACCGAGTTCCGGAAGTAAGTAGGTTCTTCACCTTCTGATACCAACATACGGTCACGGCTGCACGTTACCTGCTCCCGCCTGCAGGCCATGGCCGTAACCGCGTTTTCATACCATGGAGCGATACCTGTTTTATGCCTGATGTAATACCTGAGGACGGGCTGGTGCTGGGGCTTGAGGGGACGGCCTGGAATCTCAGCGCCGCCCTCTTTGGAGAAGACCTGGTCGCCCTCCACTCAGCGCCCTATGTCCCGCCGAAAGGCGGGATCCATCCAAGGGAGGCCGCGCAGCACCATGCGTCGATGATGAAGGAGGTCATATCCCGGGTGCTTACTGAGCCGGAGCGGATCCGGGCGGTCGCCTTCTCCCAGGGACCCGGTCTCGGCCCGTCCCTCCGGACGGTGGCGACCGCCGCGCGAGCCCTTTCGATCGCGCTCGGTGTGCCGCTCATCGGCGTCAACCACTGCGTGGCGCACGTCGAGATCGGGAGGTGGGCGACCGGTTTTTCCGATCCAATCGTCCTCTACGCGAGCGGCGCCAACACGCAGGTGCTCGGCTACTTAAACGGCCGCTACCGGATCTTCGGGGAGACGCTGGATATTGGGCTCGGGAACGCGCTCGACAAGTTCGCCCGGAGCCACGACCTCCCGCACCCGGGCGGCCCGGTCATCGAGAGGCTTGCCCGGCAGGGGGAGTATATCGAGCTCCCGTATACGGTGAAAGGAATGGACCTTGCCTTCTCCGGGCTCGTCAGCGCCGCCCAGGAGAGCACGGCTGCACTCGAGGATGTCTGCAACGGTCTGCAGGAGACCGCGTTTGCGATGTGCGTCGAGGTGACCGAGCGGGCGCTTGCGCATGCCGGCAAGGACGAGGTGCTGCTGGTCGGTGGGGTCGGTGCGAACGCGCGGCTGCAGGAGATGCTCGGTGTGATGTGCGAGGACCGGGGTGCGTCGTTTGCCGTCCCGGAGCGGACGTTCCTCGG
>NZ_DAQR01000033.1:1089-2828 GCF_002502935.1 Methanoculleus sp. UBA413 | reverse complement strand
CCGCACCGCTTCTCTCTCTCAGATATGGTCCTGATCAAGGACAACCATCTTGCGCTGGTGCCGCTCCCGGAGGCGATAGGGCGGGCGAAGATGCAGAGCCTCTACCGGACGGTCGAGGTGGAGGTCGAGACGACGGATGATGCAATCACGGCCGCCGGCGCCGGGGCTGATATCATCCTGCTCGATAACATGACGCCGGACGCGGTCCGGGAGACGGTCGGAGCGCTTGCCGGGCGGGGCCTCCGGGAGCGGGTGATCCTTGAGGTCTCAGGGGGGGTTGCCGGCGGCGACCTTGCCGGGTACGCCGCGACCGGGATCGACGTCATCAGCATGGGCGCGCTCACCCATACGGTCAGGAACTTCGACGTGAGCCTGGATATCCTGAAGGGTGCGGGCACGGTCCGGGTTCCGTAGCCGGTCGGCGGGAGGGGGTTGCCCTCTCGTAACTATTCAGCCTCGACCGAGAGATCACTGCAATATGACGTGAAATAAAAAATCGCCTGGTGATACCCCGCATCAGCCGGTACTGCGATTCACCGGCAGGCGCATTCGGTGGAAAATCGTTCATCCCGACCGCCGTTCACTGACTAGTGGATCATTGCATCTAAATCTTCACACAATGTCACCTCACGCGAAGAGCGCGAAGCCGCGAAGTCCGTGTATCTCCTCCCAATTGGAACCCTTCGCGTCCTTCGTGGCTTCGCGTGAGGCTCTATCCCCCGTGCTGAAATCTCACGCAGAAGTACGCGAAGGCCGCGAAGAGAGACGGGAGATCTCTACATTGAAGATGACAACAAGCACTAGCACGCCCATATCCGACGTTGAATGATTGACTCGGCACTAGCCTGAATAGTTACGCCCTCTCTCAAAATCCAGACCCTATTTTCCGCATGCGGTGTTGAGGAGTTCCAGAACAGGCCGCTGTAGGGCTCGGGGTGAGGGGATTGTCAGGCCTTGACCCACTTGCATATGGCCCACTAACCGATCTCCACGGAAAACCCCGGTTCTTCCCCGGGCCTGCCCCATACAGTGGACCGGGCATCACGATACAGGGGATGTATTCTCTTCCATCGTGAGTTCGTCTAAGAACGGCATCAGTCCTTTGATGTAGGCTACGGGTTTTCTCTCTCCTATCCCGATCTCCCCGTAGGCGACGACCTCGATGACCAGCGGGAGTTCGTCCAGGCGCCGGGTGAAGAGGGGGTCCGACTCGGTGGCGAACCTGAGGAACGCATCGAGCCTGACGAACGGGCGCTCCAGGTCGGGGACATCGCCGTACTCCTGCAGATCTTCCTTGAGCGTGGAAGATTTGGCCAGGTCTTCCTCAAAGTAGAGGTAGATGTGGAAGTTGTGCCGCTTTCCCATCCTGTCAAGTTCCCTGATATCGATCTTCGCTCCGGGGACGATGCCGAGGCGTTCCAGGTCCGGCGGGAACGCTGTCCCCTCCGGTGTACCGGTCGGGCTCACCATAGTATGATTGTGGCCGGGAAAGTAGAAAAATGCACCTCCCGGGGGCAATCTCTCCTGCCGGGGAACCCGGGGCAGGGGCAAAACCTTATACCCCGGCGGCCCAAGATGGGCGTGAGGTGGCCTATGGCAGGGAAGGATTCGCCGGTACCGGGACGAGGGGCCGCAGATCTCGGTTGGGAGAAGAAGCTCCACAGGCACCTGGCGATGCTGGAGTCCGGGAATCTCAACGAGCGGTGGCGGGCCGCTGAGGCGCTCGGGGAGATGGGCGA
>NZ_DAQR01000033.1:341-869 GCF_002502935.1 Methanoculleus sp. UBA413 | reverse complement strand
CCGCTGATCCGGGCGCTGGATGATGAATACGTTGATGTGCGGTGGAAAGCGGCGAAAGCACTCGGAATCATCGATGAACGCGAACCTGTGCTCCCGCTGATACGGATCCTGGATGATGAGAGTTCCTGGGTCAGGATGGGAGCGGCGTGGGCGCTCGGGAAGATCGGCGATCCCAGGGCCGTCGAGCCGCTGATCATGCTGTTTGACGACCCAAAACCCCGCGTCAGGAGAATGGCGGCATGGGCGCTCGGGCGGATAGGCAACCCACGGGCCAGGGAGCCGCTGGTGCGCCTCCTTGGGGATACCAACCGCGACGTCAGGCTTGCAGCCCGGCAGGCGCTCGACGATATCGGGACCGAGCGCGAGATCCCGAGCGTGTGACAGACTGCACGCCTCTCATGCCGGGAATGATTGAGGGCGCCTGATGAGCCCATGCATCCCGGGGTTGCTCCGGCTTCGTGAAGGGAAGTCGTTGCACAGATTCCGCGTCTTTCCATAGACCTCCCCCCCCTCCGGGTGCGGGGTGGG
>NZ_DAQR01000033.1:0-185 GCF_002502935.1 Methanoculleus sp. UBA413 | reverse complement strand
CCCCCCTCCGGGTGCGGGGTGGGCAGCCCGTAGCTGTTTCACCCGGGCGCATGGGCACTTGTTCCAGCGGATGCTCTGCATACTCGCGGGTACTTCACCAGGAATGCAGTGCACCCCGGGGCAATTCCCGCCACGGTCCCACAGTATGAGGTCGTCTCAAGGCGCCTCTGCCGGGAGGGGGACAC
>NZ_DAQR01000031.1:5922-11652 GCF_002502935.1 Methanoculleus sp. UBA413 | reverse complement strand
GGGGCGGGGGCAGTCATGGCGATATCCGGTGGAAAGCCGCGCCAGGGGGTGGTGCTGACGCCGGTTTCCCGAAAGACCGGGAAGAATCGGCCAGCAAGAACCAGCTAGAAACTGGTTCTTCCCCGGGATCTCCCCGTGCAGTGGACCGTGGTGGCTATCGCCATGGGGTGGGGCTGACGGTGAGGGGGCGAGCCCCCTCCCCTGTCTCTGCCTCGTGTCTTCAGTGTCCAGACTCAATTCCTACAGATTGCCATACGCCTGTAACCCCCTCCCCGCACGCCCATTCGGCGCTCCTCCCCCGCCCCCCCGAGGGTGGGGGGCGGTCAATGGCGATACCCGGTGGAAATCCGTGCATGGGTGTGTGAGAATGTCCGTAGGATGTAACAGGCCGGAGGGTGCGACCGGTTGAAGGTGCGATGGGCGGAACGCCCGGAGTTTGAGAAGCCTGGAGGCTTTGAAAGCAGGAGCACGAGCATTAAAGAACGACGTTCCTCCTGGAGCAGGAAGTATATACTGGCGGGACAACCACGGTGTGAATGAGGTGTCCAATACAATGTTCCGTACGACGATTCAGGTGGAGACACACGGGGAGGGGGAGATCGTCAACCTCACACCCCGGATAGAGCAGGCGATCACCGCGAGCGGTGTGCGGGAGGGGCTTGCCAGCATCTTCGTCACAGGGTCGACCGCCGCCATCACCACCATCGAGTATGAACCCGGTGTGCTCTCAGACCTCCGTCGGGCGCTCTCGGTCATCGCCCCGGCCGATATCCCCTACGCTCATGATGCGGCATGGGGTGATGGGAACGGGCGGTCCCACGTCAGGGCGGCGGTGATCGGGCCGTCGGTCTCTGTCCCCGTGATCGAGGGCAGGCTTGCGTGCGGCACCTGGCAGCAGGTCGTCCTCCTCGAACTGGACGTGCGCTCGAGCCGCCAAAGAACGGTCTACGTCACGGTTCTTGGGTGAACGGTGGGAAGGGGTTGTGTGATCCCGGCTGCCACACGGCATGGTGAGCAGAATGAAACGGCGGTTGCTATAACCCCAAATAATAGCATTCTGCTCTGATTTTCGCCGGAATCGTTCAAGAAGAATAAGTTGCTCAGTCGAGAGGTACCGTTTCGAGTTGCGATACCAGTTCCCATATGCGGGTCCGTGCGTGGACCGGCATGTTCGGGTCGTTGCTGATCTCATCGATCAGAGAGATTGCGGTTGCAGCACGAAGGCCGATACTCCGGGACTCATCCTGGAGAACCGTCTTAGTCTCATCTGCGACACGCCTGATGTTACGTGGAATGGTGGAATCCTCGCTGATATTTTGCAGCATCTGGATGCAGGTTCGTATTGTTTCGTCTGGACTTGTCATTGACTCACCCCTCTATTATTTAGAGGCATCCAGACATATATAAGTTGATTAAGGGTGTTGGACGAAATGACGGCTGATAAGGCTGACGAAGTTATGGCCGAGTATCTCCTCAAAGGAGGAAAGATGCTCGCAAAATCCTGTAAAGTCTGCGGGTATCCCTTGTTTGAATATAAGGGAGAGACGCAGTGTGTTATCTGTCCGCTGGAAGCATCAGAAGAACCTATTCCCGAACCGGAGCCGCCTGAGTTGGTCTCGGCCGCTCAATCGCCAGCGCAGTCACCAGCACCGGCCGCTGCCGGGCCGCGAGGCAGGGTCGCCGCCGAACTCGAGCAGACGATCGTCCATCTCTGCGAACGCATCAGGCGCGAGTCCCGGGCCGACGAGTGCCTGACCCTGATGATGGCGGTCGAGCGGGGCGCCGAAGCGCTCGCAACACTGGGTCAGCGGTAAGGCCTGCGGGCAAGGTCCCATATACCCTGCGCGGTCTTTTCTCCGATCCCGTGCACGGATGCCAGCTCCTCCGGATCGGCATCGATGATTGCCTTGAGCGACCCAAAGTGCTCAAGGAGGAGCCGGGCGCTCCGGAGCCCGATGTTTGGAAACGCGGCAAGCACATACTCCTGCTCTTCGCGGACCGACCGGTAGGTCTTCTTCGGATGCACCTTGCGCTCTCCGCGCTCGCCCCCCTCCCGCTGGGCGAGAACGTAGAGCATCTCGGCGGTATCGTCCGCATCCCGTGTTCGGAGCAGCGTCACGTTCATACCGACCGCGATGGCGGCAAGCGTGCCCCTGACGGCGTTTGGATGGATATTCCGGACCTCATAGAGGTCTTCTTCTCCTTCGATGATCAGGACCGGCCGCGGCACCACGTCCGCCATTGCCCTGATCTGCCCGAAGAGGTCCCGCTCCACCAGGGTATCCATGAAGTCCCGCACAGTCTTCCTCTCCACGAGGATGCGGTCGCCGATAGCGTAATCGCCAAACTCAAGACGCTGCAGCGTGATCGACGCCCCGAGTTCGTGCAGGCGCACAGCGACCCGTGACGACGTCTCGCGGTCATCGACGGTGATCGCCGGCCCGGGGGGATCAAAATCCGGCCCCATGTTCACGTCCGGCCGTGGCGCACGTGTCTCCCGGGTGGCCGGCGACATCGCGGAATCAAACTCCTGAATATTCACCTGCCTGGTAGTGGTCGGGGTGGATGGGGCGGGTACAGGAGCGGGCGCGGCGCTCATGTTCCTGATCCCCTGCACCATCGCCCGCTCCCGGGTCTGGCTCACGTACCTGAAGGTCTCATCCGACGTCCCTTTCGTCACCAGCACAACGATCGTGCCGCTGCCGCTCCTGCCGGTCCTTCCCTTCCGCTGGATGCTCCTGATCTCTGATGGGACAGCCTCATAAAAGATCACCATGTCGGTCGAGGGGACATCGAGCCCTTCTTCGCCCACCGAGGTCGCGATCAGGCACCTGAACTCACCCTCCCGGAACCGGCTGAGGATCTCGATCTGCTCCTTCTGCGTAAGCCCCCGCTCCGTATCCCTGGATGCCTGGCCGACGAACCGCTCACAGGCAATCCCGCACCCTGAGAGCGCGTCGACGAGCGTCTGGACGGTGTCGCGGTAGGTGGCAAAGACGATGATCCGGCTGTCCGGGTGCGCCGCAAGTTGCGCCTGCACCAGTTCACAGACGATTGAAGCCTTGGGGTGAAGTTCCCCGCCCCAGCGGCCCGCCTCCTCGACGAGGTTCTGGTAGATGGGGTCGTTCACCAGGCGCCTGCTTGCCTTGCTCCCTGTGCTTGACGCCCCTTCGGCACTGAGCCGGTCCAGGTAGAGTTTGAGCGCCTCGCTCCCCTGTGTCTCGGTAAGCGAGATTGCGTGGCGGAGTTTCATGCACTCGGCGTGCAGGGATGCCGCGGTGAAGCCGGAGGGGTCCCGTGACCGTATACGCTGCTGGATCTGGGCGTTTAAGCGATTGAGTGCCTTTATCGAGAGTTTGTCCGGCTTTGGGACATGGAAGTTGAGTTTTGCGAGCCGGGCGAGCCTTGATTCCACGAGCCTCCGGAGGGCAAGGAGTGCTGCCTGCAGTTCCTCGGGCAGGTAGACGTCGATGTACTGGACCTCGCGCTCGTGGATGTAGGGGCGGACATCCTCATCGGTCTCCACACGTGTCTCGACAGCCTCGATGTAGAGGTTATTGCAGACCTCCTGCACCTTCGCCTGGTCGCCCCCGGGGGAGGCGGTCATCGCGAGCAGCAGGGGATTCCTTGCTGTGGTGCAGTAGTGTTGGGCAATGAAGACGTACGCGTAGTTTCCCACCGCCCGGTGGCACTCGTCCACGACCAGCAAGACAACGTCGGCGAGGCTGTACCTCCCGGCCAGGCAGTCGTTCTTGACCACCTGCGGGGTGGCAAAACAGATCCGGCACGCTTCCCAGGCGGCGGCCCGCTCGTCGGGGGGGGTGTCCCCGGTGAACATGACAAAGTCGGACTCCTGCGGTTCAGAGCCTTCCTGGAAGAGCAGGAACTGTTTAAAAAAGCGGAGGTGCTGCTCAACCAGGGGTTTTGTCGGCGCAAGCATGAGCACCTTCCCCTGGTGAGAGTAGAGGCGGGATGCTGCGACAAGGAGCGCGACGGCAGTCTTCCCTAACCCCGTTGGGAGGACGACCATCGTGTTCGCGTCAAGCGCCCGGAGCATTACGGAGAGCTGGTAGCGCCGTTCCTCGATACTCTCCTGCCGGATCAGCGGGTGAGTGACGTAGTTCATACCTTGAGTTCAGGGAACGTAGCGGCACCGCTGATGAGTGCAGGGAGGATCTGGGGCAACCGCTCGATCGGCACCCGGATCTGTTCCGTGCTGTCACGGTCCCTGATGGTGACCGTGTTGTCCTCGAGCGTGTCGTAGTCGACGGTTATGGCATAGGGTGTCCCGATCTCGTCCTGCCTCCGGTAACGCCTGCCGATGGCGCCGGAGTCATCGTACTGGGCGAGGACGCGGCACCGGGTGAGCCTCCCGGTGATCGCCTGTGCGATCTCATCAAGGCTGTCCCGGTTCATCAGCGGGAAGACGGCGACCTGGACCGGTGCCACCGCCGCCGGGAGCCGGAGCACTCGTCTGATCTCGCCGTCGACCTCGTCCTCATCGTAGCTGTGCTCCAGCGCAACGTAGATCATCCGGTCAATGCCATATGAGGGCTCGATGACGTGGGGCATCACTTCTTCGCCGCGGACCTCTTCCTCCTCCTCACGGATCTGGTAGAGGTCGGCAGGGATGAAGATCTCCTCGCCGTCGACCGTGATCCGCGCGCCGTCCTCGCCGGGGTTTGATGCGGCCAGGGCATCCGCGATAGCCTTTGCCTTACCGCGGAACCGGGGGCCGAGCACGCCCATATCTGCTACGATCCGCCGTCTTTTGACCAGTTTCGGCTCGTCGTAGGGGATGAAGACCGTCATCGAGTTCCCGGAGTGCCCGGCATGCGAGCGCAGGTCGTAGTCGGTGCGGTCGGCGATGCCGACGATCTCCACCCACCCGAAGCGGCCGGAGTGGACCTCGGCGTCCCAGCAGTCGGCCGCATAGTGTGCCCGCTCGTCGGGGAGATGCTGGCGGAACCGGAGTCTTGCCGGGTCCACGCCGATGGCGGTCAGGATCTGGTGCGTGAGCGCGATGTAGTAGGCGACGTACTCGTTTACGATCACTCCCTCGTCCACCGCAGCGCGCATCGTAAACCCGGCTGGCTCCTGATCCTCAAGCTGCCGCTCGATGGTGAGGAGGGGCACGGTGTAGTCAGCGTAGCGGTAGAAGGCAGGGTGGTCTTTCTCGTCAGGGTGGACGAAGATCTCGGCCTCTGCCTGGGAGAACTCACGCAACCGGATCATGCCCTGGCGGGGGGAGATCTCGTTCCGGTAGGATTTCCCGATCTGGACCGCACCGAAGGGGAGTTTGTCCCGGTAGAAGCGCAGGAGCCGGGAGAAATCGGTGAAGATACCCTGGGCAGTCTCGGGGCGCAGGTATCCCTTCCGCTGCGATCCCGGCCCGATGGTGGTCTCGAACATCAGGTTGAACGCAAAGACGCCCGCTTCACCCAGGGGTTCCTCGCAGACGGGGCAGGGCAGTTCATGGAGCGCTGCCTGGAGCGCTTCTGCCGAGAGCGTGCCGGCATTCGCGATGCCGTTATCGTCCGCGATGTGATCGGCGCGCAGGTATTCGCCGCAGTGCGGGCACTGCACCATCTTGTCAGCGAACTCTTTCACGTGACCGGATGCGACGAAGATTGCTTCGACTCCAACGGTGGGGCATTCGATCTCGTAGTAGCCTTCCTGAAAGACGTAGAACGACCGCCAGAGGTTCTCGATGTTCCTCTTCATCATCGC
>NZ_DAQR01000031.1:1928-5835 GCF_002502935.1 Methanoculleus sp. UBA413 | reverse complement strand
GTGGGGCATTCGATCTCGTAGTAGCCTTCCTGAAAGACGTAGAACGACCGCCAGAGGTTCTCGATGTTCCTCTTCATCATCGCTCCGAGCGGGCCGTAATCGATAAAACCGGCGACAGACCCGTATATCTCGGATGAAGGCCAGACAAAACCACGTCTCCTGGCCACATCCATGACTTTTTCGTAAATATCGCTCGTCTCGGCCATAGTCCTGCAGTACACTTGAGCGCCGAGGCTAATAAAGAATGGTTCTCCTCTCACGCGAGATCGTAATTCTTCGTAAAATGGGCTGTGTGAGGAGGCCTTTTTTCCACGGCCGATGACATTTCAGAATATATTGTTGCATCTTTCAAAACGATCTTTCTGTTTAGGCAGTTTATATGGGAAGTTTTAAATGTTAGCAGTTGTAATGTAGGGAGCGTTACGCCCCGGTTGGGGATCATCTATATATATAGGAGGCTGTCATGAGTGGCCTCCTAAGCCAGATGGTGGAATAAAAAACAGAGAGATAGGGACATGGCAGAAGATACCCGCAAGCAGCAGCTCCTTGAGCTGTTCACGACCATCACGAACAAGAAGACGATCGTTGAGCCGATGAGGAAGGTTCACGGTACGCTCCGGGACCGCGATGCTGTTGAGCGCGAGATCGCCCTGATAATGCGTGAGATCCTCGATCAGGGCTACTTCAAGACCAAACTCGCTCCGCGGCAGCTCGCAAAGCTCGTGGTTGCGTACTATGACGGCAAAAACGATACCGAGATTGCGAGGGCGCTCGGCGATGAGAAACTGAGCAAGACTGTGGCACGTGCACGGGTCCGCCTCAAACTCTTCAGGGAACTCGACTTCAAGATGCCGTTCGATCGCGAGCTGATGGCGGAACTTCTTGATTCAGGGAAGACCATGAAGGAGATCAGCGAGGAACTGAACGTGAGCCCCTCCACACTTCGTGAGTACCGTCATGTGATCGAACAGCAGGAGGACACGACCCTGGATCCATACCTGGAACGGATCAGGGATGTGATGGAGGACCGTGATCTCTCCGAGCATATGACGCGTGGCGTCATCAACGACGGCCTGAGTGAAGCCATCGATGTCGCCGAAGCGATCGATATGGGAGAGTTCTGAACTTCTGGCCCACTTTTTTCTGCTGAACATTTTTTAATGCGCAGATCAATCTCTTCTCCATGAGGTTGACCTGGCTTGGCCATGCATGTTTTAGTCTTGAGGGATCGCGGACTGTTCTCATCGACCCCTTCATCCCCGAGGGCTCGCTCCTGGTGGAGCCTGATATCGTTGCGGTGACGCACGCTCATGCAGACCACCTGGGCATGACTGTGCAGCTGAAGAAGAAGACGGTCGCCATCAACGAGGTCGCAAAGTACCTGGCATCGAAGGGTATTCCTGCTGAGCCCATGAACATCGGCGGCAGTATCACCGTGGATGGGGTCAGATTTACGATGACTCCCGCTCTCCATTCATCGTGGCTTGAGGAGGAAGGTATGGGCTTTTACGGCGGCACCGCCGCGGGGTTCGTTATCACGATGGACGGCACCACCGTTTATCACGCCGGCGATACGGCGCTCTTCTCCGATATGCAGCTTATCCGGGACCTCTACCGGCCGGATGTGGCGCTCCTCCCCATCGGCGGGCGCTACACGATGGGCCCGGAGGAGGCGATGGTCGCAGCCCGGTACGTGGGGGCGCAGCTCGTGATCCCGATGCATTACGACACCTTCCCTGCCATCGAGCAAGACGTCCGGAAGTTCAAGCAGGCCATCGAGCGGACGACATCGATCCGGGTCCGGGTTCTCTCGCCGGGTGAGGGGATCGATACCGGTCCCGAAAGCGCCGGGGAGTGAGGAGGGGCAGGCCCCATTGGCGCGAACGTAAACCCGGGTGCACTGCATTCCCGGCTGGTATGAGTATGCAGAGCAGCCGCTGGAACAGGTACCCGTGTGCCCGGGTGGAGAAGGTGCGGGCTGCCCACCGGGCTGTTCCCCGGGGCTCACCCTTCCCTGAAGGCGGCACGACCCATGAACCCCCTCCCGCGAGCCGGGCCCCAAAATCACCGGGTATCTCCTCCCGGTAGGTTGATCCATATCGGCTTCTTTATCAGGGGAATAGGAGTATCAGTACTTATGAGACCGGAAATCCCGGATCACCCGGGCCCGGACGCATCTTCTCCCCAGTTCTCTGATCTGGAAGAGGCGTTGCTGGCTGTCGACCGGATGCGGGCAGGCAGGATCATCGAAGCGGCCTGCGCAGCAAGTTCCCCTGTCTCCTGCATTGAGACCCTGATCGTCCCGGTTCTTGAGGAGATCGGGGAGATGTGGGAACAGGGACAGGTAGCCCTCTCGCAGGTTTACATGAGTGGGCGGATCTCTGAGGAGATTGTCGCTACGATGCTCCCGCCGGGCTCCCCTGAGCGGATAACGCAACCGAAGATAGCGATAGCGGTTCTTGAAGACCACCACACTCTGGGGAAACGGATCCTTCTTGCCGTGCTCCGGGCAGGCGGCTACGAGGTGACCGATTACGGCTCAGGGGTGACGGTCGACAGCCTCGTGGAGCGCGTGCTCCAGGACCGGGTTGAGATCCTGCTCATATCCACGCTTATGCTCCCCGCAGCACTCAGGGCAAAGGAGGCGGTCACCCGTATCAAGGAAGCGATGCCGGAGGCCCAGGTGATCGTTGGGGGAGCCCCGTTCAGGTTCGATGCAGACCTCTGGAAAGAGACCGGAGCCGATGCCGTCGGCCGCTCGGCATCAGATACCCTCACTATCGTGCGGGGGATGGCGGGAGCGGTGGTCTCATGACCGGCGAGATGACCCCGGCCGAGAGGACGGCCGTGACCATGGAGTTTGAGGAGCCCGACCGTGTCCCGCTCTTCCTGCTCTTCACCATCTACGGGGCAAAGGAACTGGGGCTCTCCATCAGGGACTACTTCTCAAGACCGGAGTACGTCGCCGAGGGCCAGATGCGCCTCCAGAAGAAGTTCGGCGGCGACTGCCTCAACCCGTTCTGCTACGCGGCGGTCGAAGTCGAGGCATGGGGAGGAGAGGTGATCTTCGCAGAGGACGGTCCGCCCAATGCCGGCCTGCCGCCGATCCGGAGCCCCGAAGAGATTGAATCCCTCGAGGTGCCGCTCGTCGAGGAGAGCCCCGGTCTCCTCTTCGGGCTCAGGACGATCGAGTTGCTGAAGAAGCAGGTCGGCGATGACGTGCCCATCATGGGTTCGGTGGTATCCCCCTTCTCCCTCCCGGTGATGCAGCTGGGTTTTGATGCATACCTCGACCTCCTGTACGGGGAGCCCGACCTCTTCTGGACACTGATGAAGAACGAGGAGTTCTGTGTTGAGTGGGCAAATGCCCAGGTTGAAGCCGGCGCCACCGCCGTCGGCTACGCCGACCCCCTTGCCTCGCCTGACATGATTCCCCCGGATCTCTACCGCAGGACAGGGTTTGTCGTAGCCCGGCGCACCATTCCCCGGATAGAGGCCGGGGTCGCAACCAGTCTCGCCTCGGCAAGGGCTCTCCCCATCATCGACGACCTGGCCGGGACCGGCAGTGTCGGTGTCGGCGTCAGCGCCTTCGATGACCTTGCCACCGTAAAACGGCAGTGTGCGGGGAGGCTTACCGTGCTTGGGAACCTGAATGCTATCGAGATGCGCCGCTGGACACCTGCACAGGCGGAGGCTGAGGTGAAGCGGGCCATCGCCGCTGCCGGGCCGGGCGGGGGTTTTGTCCTCTCTGACAACCATGGCGAGATCCCCTGGCAGGTGCCCGAGAGCGTCCTCATGGCGATCGCCGCCGCGGTGAGGAAGTGGGGGAACTACCCCCTCGACTGGGTATCAGGATGACGGGAAGATTCGGGGTGCTCTACTGTGAGAATCTGGCCCGGGAGATGGC
>NZ_DAQR01000031.1:0-1664 GCF_002502935.1 Methanoculleus sp. UBA413 | reverse complement strand
CACTCCCGGTTCCTGGGGACCTGCGAGCGGGTATGCATTCTTGGGTGCGGGTGCCGGGAGAGGATTGAGCCGCCCGGCCCTGCCGTGGTGATCCCGGACCTGATGCGGGAGGTTCTCCTCCCGGCCCCCCTCTACGATGCCTGCGTCCGGGAGGGGGCGTTCATGGTCGTCCCGGGCATGCTCTCGCGGTGGAAGGAACATCTTGCAGGCTTTGGGTTTGAGGGGGAAGCAGCAGAGGAGTTCTTCAGGGAGTCGATCAGGAAGATCGTGCTCCTCGATACAGGGATCGACCCCGAGGCCCCCCGGAACCTGGCAGCCCTCGGCGAAGACCTCTGGATCCCCACAGAGTGGATTCCTATCGACATCGAGCCACTGCGGCGGTATCTTGCCCTCCAGTACCTCCAGTGGCGCCTGGAACGAGAGGAGAAGGTCTATCGGGACTCTATCGCCGCAAACCAGCGATCCGCCGACTACGCGATGACCATCGATATACTCGGCAGGATCACTGAGCTCCAGAGCGAAGAGACGGTGGTTGAAGAGATGCTCGACCTCTTTACGGTCCTGTTTGCTCCGGCAAGGATCGGGTTTGCCTCTATCGATGGGGGAGAGGCAGGCAGGATCGTCAGCCGCCCTCCCGGATACTATGACGCTCCGGAGCGGGCGGCAGGGCTCTTCGCGCTGGAAACCCGGAATGCCATCCTGTCTGACAGGGATGGTCTCTCGATGGAAGTCAGGCATGAAAACCGGTGCGTCGGTGTTCTCGTGCTTGAGGGGCTTGCCGTGCCGCACCGGGCTGCCGAGTATCTCAGCATCAGCCGATCCGTGACTGAGGTCTGCGGCCTTGCTATAGCAAACGCCCGGACGTATCAGAAACTCCAGGAAGCCGTGATGGAGCGCGATAGGGAGATCGGGGAGCGGATGCGGGCAGAGAAGGCGCTCCGCGAGGCGAACAGGAAACTTAACACCCTCTCGTCCATCACCCGGCACGATATACTGAACCAGCTGGCGGCGCTGCTCGGGTATCTCGAGATAACGCAGATGGACCTGGAATCGGGACGCCTGCCCGCGGACCCCACCTTTGTCCGGTACGTCGCAAACGAGCTGCAGGCCGCGCGAACGATCCAGCGGCAGGTCGAGTTCACCCGTTTCTACCAGGACATCGGTGTGAAAGAAGCGGAGTGGCACAATGCGGAGACCCTGATCCGACAGGCGGCCGAAGAACTTCCGCTCTCGGAGGTCAGGGTGGATATCGGGGTTATGGGGCTCTGGGTCTATGCCGACCCCCTGATTGGGAAGGTCTTCTACAACCTCATGGAGAACTCGGTCCGGCATGGAGGGGATATCTCCCGGATATCGTTTCTTGGATCCCGGGCTGAAGGCGGCCTCGTGATCACCTACACCGACGACGGCCGGGGCATCCCTGCTGCGGATAAGGAGCGGATCTTCCGCAAGGGTTTTGGCAAGAATACGGGGCTCGGGCTCTTTCTCACCCGGGAGATCCTCGCGATCACCGGTATCACCATCAACGAGACCGGTGTGGAAGGAGAAGGTGTCAGGTTTGAGATCTTCATCCCGGAGGGGGAGTACCGGCTTGTGGGATCTGAGACCTGATCCCCGGGCGCTAGTGGACCGTTTCACCTTATGGTGCGGGTCCTGATGCGGGG
>NZ_DAQR01000141.1:11051-12699 GCF_002502935.1 Methanoculleus sp. UBA413 | reverse complement strand
GTTTTCATGCGTGCAGCCCGGAGAGCGTAGCCTGATGGTTGTTTCATGTGCACCATCGCCTCACGCGAGCGGTTGGTGATCCGCACCAGAACCCACAAAATAAGGCGAAATTGTCCACTAAAACCCCAAAGGTTGGTCTACAGCCATCCTTTGCGGTTGATGGCCACCGCGAGGAGTGAGGAGACGATCAGGGAGAGGATGATGATAATAAGGAACCCGTAGGGTTCGTCCTGCAGGGGGACCGGGACGTTCATGCCGAGGAAACTTGCGATCATCGTCGGGATGGCGAGGATGATGGTTATCGAGGTGAGGAGTTTTAAGACGTTGTTGAAGTTGTTCGATATGATCGAGGCGAAGGCATCCATCGTCTCCGAGAGGATCGTTGAGTAGGTGTTTGCCATCTCGATCGCCTGCTTGTTCTCGATGATGACGTCCTCGAGAAGAGCGGTATCCTCCTCGTACATCCGGAGCGGCTGGAACGTCAGGGTCTTGTCGAGGACGATCTGGTTGCTCCTAAGCGACGTCGAGAAGTAGACCAGGCTCTTTTTGAGATTCATCAGCTGGATCAGTTCCCGGTTCCGCATCGACTGGTTCAGTTCGGCCCCGAGCCGGTCCGAGATCCGCTCGATCTGGCGCAGGTACTGGAGGAAGTAGGATGCGTTCCGGAAGAGGATCTGCAGCACGAACCGGGTCTTCTTGAACGTGTAGAACAATTTCACCCGCCTGTTTGCGAAGTCCTCGATGATCGCGTTTTCGCGGAGACAGACGGTGACGATGGTATCGGAGGTGACGATGATCCCGAGCGGCATCGTCGTGTAGAGGATCGTCTGCTCAGGGTAGGGCACCGGGATATCGATGACGATCAGGGTGATGCCGTCCTCACTCTCGGTTCGCGGGCGTTCCTCCTCGTCGAGCGCCGCCCTGAGGTAATCACCGGGAACGGAGAGCCTGTCCGAGACCTCCCTGATCTCGTCTGCAGTGGGGTTGATCAGAGAGACCCACGAACCGGGCTCAACCTCTCCCGTCTCGTCCGTCAGCGGCGTTGGGGTCGTATCGATCGTATGGTAAATGCGCAACACCCGGGTTTGTCACCTCCGGTTCAGGAGTTCACACTATCTGGTTGTCGCAGGGCGGGATGAAGGTATGGCCTCACCGGGGCATCACTTGCCCCATGGGGAAAAAAGGTGGTTTAGATGACCAGGATCAGCGGTGCAAAGACCAGCGCGACCATGGACATCAGTTTTATGAGAATGTTCAGGGAGGGGCCCGACGTGTCCTTGAAGGGGTCACCCACGGTGTCGCCGACGACCGTCGCCTTGTGGGCATCCGAACCCTTCCCGCCGAGGTGGCCCTGCTCAACGTACTTCTTTGCGTTATCCCAGGCCCCACCGGCGTTCGCCATCGTGACGGCGAGGAGGAACCCGGCCGCAAGCGAGCCGACGAGCAGGCCGCCGAGCGCTTCAGGGCCGAGGACGATCCCGACGGTGAGCGGCGCGGCGACGGCGAGGACGCCGGGCACGATCATCTCACGCAGCGCCGAGTGGGTGGAGATGGCGATGCAGGAGGCATAGTCAGGGTCGGCCGTCCCTTCCATGAGACCGGTGATCTCCTTGAACTGGCGGCGGACCTCGTGGACGATGCTGTATGC
>NZ_DAQR01000141.1:7401-10797 GCF_002502935.1 Methanoculleus sp. UBA413 | reverse complement strand
TTGACCGCCTGGGTGTAGGCGGAGAAGAGGGCAAGCGCCGTCAGCGCCGCAGAGCCGATGGCGAACCCCTTGCCGATGGCTGCGGTGGTGTTGCCGACCGCGTCCAGGGTGTCGGTGATCTCACGGACTTCCGGCTTCTGGTGGGACATCTCGGCGATACCGCCGGCGTTATCAGCGACGGGGCCGTATGCATCGACCGAGAGGGAGATCCCGAGTGTCGAGAGCATGCCGACGGCGGCGATAGCGATGCCGTAAAGCCCGGCGGTCATGTATGAGACGTAGATAGCAAGGGCGATGATCAGGACCGGCCAGACGGTGCTCTCCATCCCCTTCGCAAACCCGGTGATGATGGTGGTGGCGGCCCCGGTCTCACTCGACTTCACGATAGCCTGGGTCGGTTTCCGGTCAAACGAGGTGTAGTACTCGGTGATCAGGCCGATAGCGAACCCTGCGACAAGGCCGGCGGCGGTGGCGTAGAAGACACCCATATACTCAGCCCCGAGGAGCGAGTTCACCAGGAAGTAGGTAGCGATGACGACCAGGATGAGCGCGGAGAGCAGCCCCTTGTTGAAGGCCATGTGGATGGCGCTACTCTCGGTCTTGTTGGTCCGGACGAAGAACGAACCGATGATGGACGCAACGATACCGACCGCGGCGATGAGCAGCGGGAGGATGATCACGTTCATGACGTCTGCGTTCGGGAACTGCGTGGCCGCGACGGCGACGCCGAGGACCATCGCTGCGATGATCGAGCCGACGTAGGACTCGTAGAGGTCCGCACCCATGCCGGCGACGTCGCCGACGTTGTCGCCGACGTTGTCGGCGATGACGGCCGGGTTCCTGGGGTCGTCCTCAGGGATGCCAGCCTCGACCTTGCCGACGAGGTCGGCACCGACGTCTGCGGCCTTGGTAAAGATACCGCCGCCGACACGGGCAAAGAGGGCGATAGAACTTGCCCCGAGACCGAACCCGGTCACGACGGTGAGGACTTCAGCCTGGGTGAGCCCGGCGAATGTGCTGATAACCACATAGGCAAGCGAGAGCCCGAGGAGCCCGAGCCCGACAACGGCCATGCCCATGACCGAACCGCTCGCAAACGAGACCTTGAACGCATCCGCGATACCTCTCCGCGCGGCGTTGGTAGTCCGGACGTTTGCGGCCGTTGCGGTGAACATGCCGATGTAGCCGGCAGTCGCCGAGAGCGCCGCGCCGAGCACGAAGCAGGCGGCGGTGAGCGGGCCGATCCAGATCGCGAGAACAATGGCAAGTACGACAACAAATATTGCGATAGCGCGGTACTGTCTGTTCAGGTAGATCATTGCCCCATCATGGATGGCGGCAGCAATCTTCTGCATCAGTTCGGTACCTGTGCCCTCCCGCTTGATACTCGTATACGAGTATCCTGCAAACAGGAGAGCGAGAATGGCACCTATGGGTGCCAGATACACCAGATCCATCTCTCTCTCATTCCTCCGACAGAGTACCATATAGAGAGGTGGTCAACATTTTTAAATATGTGGAAAAGGCCCGGGGATAATAGTGGAGATTTAGCTGAAATCCATCACTTCGGGCTGGAGTGTCTGGAGATCGACGACAAACGCCCGCGCGGGCGTGGGATGGATGTTCATCTGTTTCTGAAACGACGTCTGTGACTGCCAGGTACCGCTGTTCACCCCGAGGACACCCCGGTAGCGTGTGACGCCGCAGATGTGGACGTGGCCGGTGAGCAGGATCTCAGGAAGCGGATCGATCACGAGCCGGTCGGTCTTCATGGCGGCGATGGGGGTACGCATGCCGTAGGGTGAGGCAAGCAGCCGGCGTTTCAGCATCTCGTCCATGATCTCCCCTGGCCGCTCGTAACTCGCGCCCGGGATGAGCCCGATCATGTCATCGAACGACCGCCCGTGGTACATGAGAACCCGGACGCCCTGGAGGTTCAGCAAGCAGGGGTTCTCGACGAGGGTGCAGTTCTCCGGGAACTTCCCGGTGAACTCCGGCGGGATCGCCGGTTGCGGCTCAGCCATCCTGACGACATCGTGGTTTCCGGGGGCGGCAACGATCCGGATCCTCGACGGGAGGTCCCGGAGCATCTCCGCGAAGACGTCGTACTGCTCATAGATGTTCTTGATCGTCAGTTCGTTCTCCTGTCCCGGGTAGATCCCGATGCCGTCGACGAGATCGCCTGCGATCAGGAGGTATGCGGCATCTGAGTCCTGGAGCCAGTCGGCGAACCGGTTCCATGCTTCTTCAAGAAAGGTGTTGCTCCCGACGTGGACGTCTGAGATCAGGACCGCCTTCCCCGGCCGGTCGCTCCTGAACGGGGCGTGGTTGATGGGGATGTCCGGGCGGGAGAGTTGATCGGCAAAGAGGAGCCCGCCGTCGTTTGAGAGTTTCCCCTTGACCCCGAGCACCTCGTCGGGGAGGATCCGTTCTGCCTCCGCGAAGGAGTCGTCCCTTCCTTTGTTGAAGAGCACCCGGATGGTCCCGGTGGGGTCCTCCAGCTCGACGAGCCGGTGCCCCCTGGCGGTCGTCCGGGTGTCGGCCACCATCCCGATGATGGTGCACTCCTCGTCGCGGTAGCGGTGAGGGGATTTCGCCAGCGCCTCGATGGGCATCGCGGTCATCCGGCTCCGGATCATCGAGGAGAGGTTGTTGTAACGGTCCCGGAAGTAGTGGACTGCATCCTCATGGCCGGTGACGCTCCCCGTGGTCCCGGCACTCCCCACAATCACCTCGAGTTCCGGGTCGACAAGAAACCTGGTCCCATCCCTGACTTTCTTCAGCCCCGGGATATGCTCCGCTGATATGACCAGGGTGTCGTCGGGAACCCCCGCGGCGATCCGGTCGATCAGTGAGGGATCGTTCTGCTCCCTGATGTAACTCACCACGTCGGGATGGACCTGGTGCTTTAACTCAAGGAACCGGCGTACGATCTCCCCGTTGGCGAGCATGGTCTCATGTTATTCTCCTCCCGGTAATATGGGTTTATCTTTTCGCCCACTCCGGTGCCGGAGATCCTATGTATATAGGAATAACACTCTCTTTACAGCAAATGTCGGATACCACCTGGCTGCAGCGTGCAGCATCGGCCCTCGCGGCGTTCCGGGAGAGCGAACACCCGGCCGTCTCTCTCGCCCGCGACCTTCTCTGGGTTGTCGCGGTCGTGGGCGGCATCGCCCTCGCCCTCTACCTCATCGCCGGCACCTGGCCTGCTGTGGTCACGATCGAGTCGGAGAGCATGGTCCCGAACATGAACGTCGGCGACCTGGTGCTGGTCGTGGACGAAGACCGGTTCGGCAGCCTCACGACCTGGGACGAGGGGCAGTGGACCGGGCACCGGTCGTTCGGGGACTACGGCGATGTGATCATCTACCGCCCGAACGGCGCCGATTCCGT
>NZ_DAQR01000141.1:6982-7195 GCF_002502935.1 Methanoculleus sp. UBA413 | reverse complement strand
GCGATGACCTACGTCGATACCGCCACCGTGGAGCAGTCGGCGCTCGGTGATTACTATGCCGACCCGCACAGCGGCTACATCACCAAGGGGGACAATAACCCGTATATCGACCAGGGGAACCTCAGGATCCCGGGCGTCGGGGTGGTTGAACCGGTCGAGAAGGAGTGGATCATCGGGAAGGCCCTCGTCGCGGTGCCGCTCATCGGCTACCTG
>NZ_DAQR01000141.1:3989-6821 GCF_002502935.1 Methanoculleus sp. UBA413 | reverse complement strand
TCGGCTACCTGCCCCTGCACCTCGCCGAGTTCGCCATCCTTGTCATCGTCATTATCATCATCCACGACATCGTCCTTGCGCGGCGGAGAAAGAAAGAGGAATAAATCCCTGGACTGCAATAGAGTTGTTTACGATGCCGCATTCACTGCATGACCTGCTCGACGACACGCTCGCCGGCCACCGCCTCACCGAGGAGGAGGCGGTGCGGCTGCTCGCAACCCGCGGCCGGGATGTCTGGGATATCGCCGCCGCCGCGGACGAACTCCGTGAACGCAAAGTCGGCGATACCGTCACCTACATCCGGAACCAGAATATCCACGTCACCAACATCTGCAAGAACCTCTGCGGGTTCTGTGGGTTCGGGCGGCGGGCTGATGATCCGGGGGCGTTCTGCGACGACCCCGCGACCGTGCGGGAGAAGGCCCGGGCGGCGGTAGGCCGCGACATCACCGAGATCTGCCTCCTCTCCGGGGTTCACCCCGGTTACACGCTTGACTCCTACACCGACCTTATCTCCTCTGTACGGGAGGTTGCTCCAGGTGTGGATATCCACACCGCTAGCCCCGACGAGATCGCCTGGGCGGCGGAGCGGAGCGGGGTCTCGACCGCGGAGGTCATCGAACGGCTCCGTGAGGCGGGTCTCGGGACCCTGCAGGGGACGGCGGCCGAGATCCTGGTGGACTCTGTCCGCACGGTGATCTGCCCGAATAAGTGCGACACGGCGACCTGGGTCAGGATCATCAGGGAGGCGCATGGCCTTGGCATCCGCTCGACGGCGACGATCATGTACGGCTCCTGCGAGTCGGTGGAGGACCGGGCCCGGCACCTCGCGATCCTCAGGGATATCCAGGACGATACCGGGGGATTCACCGAGTTCGTGCCCCTCTCGTTCATCCACGAGAAGACTGCTCTCTACCGGGCGGGACTCGCACCGGCGGGGGCGACCGGGAGGGAGGATATCCTGATGGTCGCGGTGGCCCGGCTCTTCCTCGACAACTTTGACCACATCCAGGTCTCCTGGGGGAAGGTGGGGACGAAGATGGCGGAGGTAGCGCTCCTTTCCGGCGCGGACGATCTCGGGGGAACGATGTTCTGCGACGACGTCTCGCTCGACGCCGGCGGGGAGGGCGCCGACTACCTGGACCCGGGTGAGATGCGGCGGATCGCTGAAGACCTGGGGCGGGTGCTCCGGCAGCGGACGACGACCTACGGGACGGTGTGAGGCGCGAAAAACCCCTCACCCCGCCCCGGTTTCGACGATTGAAAAATCCCGGAAACGGATTTCTCCGGGTATCCATGCGCTTCCCCTGCCCTGCGGGTGATGGGGAGGATGTGCGGGCGCGATTGCTGCAGGAGATCGGTATGCCGGATACCGGCATGCCCGGTCAGACTGTTTCTCGTATAACCTTCAACTCCAGATTTGTCATCTTACCTGGAACCAGTCCCGGGACGGCGTATATTTTTATGGGTTGCCGGAGACTCTGCGGCCATGGCATCTCCAGCAGCATCTGAAGTCTACATCATCGATGCATCGGATCGTTACCACGCCGTTGAGGCGCTCTGGCATGAGATTGGACCTCCTTCCCTCGAGGGCGAGGAGGTTGCGGTCAAGGCGAACTTCAACAGCGACGATCCCTTTCCCGCGACAACCCATCCCGCCACCCTGGAGGCAATCATCGGGCAGGTCCTTGATGCCGGGGCCCGGAGGGTCAGGCTCGGGGAGCGGAGCGGGATGGGGGAGACCCGGGCGGTGCTGATGAACCGGGGCGCCATCGGTATAGCGGAGCGGGCAGGTGCAGAGGTGGTGGCGCTCGATGGTCTTCCCCGGGAGGGGTGGGAGACGGTCCCTTCGGATGGCCTCCACTGGAAGCGGGGGTTCTTGATCGCCCGGCTCTTCCGGGAGGCTGGCGCGGTGGTCCAGACCTGCTGCTTAAAGACCCACCGGTTCGGCGGGCACGTCTCCCTCTCCCTGAAGAACCTTGTCGGGGTCGTGGCGAAGAAGGACCCCCGGGGTGGCTACAACTACATGGCTGAACTCCATACCTCGCCGCACCAGCGCCGGATGATCGCCGAGATAAGCCGGTTCTGTCCCTGTAATATCGCCATTATGGACGCAGCCGAGGGGTTCTCGACCGGAGGGCCCGAGCAGGGCAGCCTCATCGAACCGGGAGTCATGCTCGCGAGCACCGACCGGGTCGCCCTCGATGCCGCCGGTATCGCCCTGCTCCGGCTCTACGGCTCGACGCCGGAGGTGATGCGGGGCCGGATCTTTGAGATGGACCAGATCGCGCGGGCGGCGGAACTCGGGATCGGGGTCAGGTCAGCACAGGACCTCAGGCTCGTCGCGCTTGATTCTGAGAGCAAAGACCTTGTCCTCGACATAAGGCGGATCCTGGACGAAACCGGGTAAAAATATCAGAAGGCGATATGGTCAAGCAGGATCCGGAGGCCAAGGGCGATCAGGATGACGCCGCCGAGGATCTCGACCTTCCGCCCTGATACCCGGCCGAACGCGCTTCCTATCAGCACGCCGGCGGCGGAGAGGGCGAAGGTCACGGCGCCGATCGTGACTGCAGGCCAGAGGATCGGCGTGTCAAGCACGGCAAAGGTGACGCCGACAGCGAGCGCGTCGATGCTGGTGGCGACGGCGAGCACGAGGAAGGTTGCCATGCTCCCTCCGGCAAACTGCACCCCATCCCCCTCCCCCCGCACCGCCTCGACGATCATCTTCCCGCCGATCAGGGCAAGCAGCAGAAACGCGATCCAGTGGTCGTAGACCCCGATGGACGAGGCGAGACTCGCCCCGCCGAGCCACCCGAGCACCGGCATCCC
>NZ_DAQR01000141.1:0-3732 GCF_002502935.1 Methanoculleus sp. UBA413 | reverse complement strand
CCGACGGCGATGAGGAGGGTTGTCGCGAACTCCATCTCTCCTGTAGGTACAGGGCGCGATACCGGATAACGGTATGGCCGGCGGATGATATAAAGCGCTGAAGTGACCTACCGATACGGTGAGATGATAGAGATGAGCACACAGAAGATCGGCCTCATCCAGACGGCGGTTGGCGACGACCCTGACCGCAACCTGGCTCACACCCTTGATGCGGCGAGAGCGGCGATCCAGGAGGGTGCCCGGATCCTCTGCCTGCAGGAGCTCTACCGGACCCCCTACTTCCCGCAGTATGATGACCGGGACGCCTCCGCCTACGCCGAGACCATTCCGGGGGCCTCAACCCGCGCCTTCTCAGCGCTCGCCCGGGAGCACGGCGTGGTGGTCATTGTGCCGCTCTACGAGCGGACGGGAGACGGGGAGTACTACAACACTGCAGTGGTGATCGATGCTGACGGGCGGCTGCTCCCGGGCTACCGGAAGGTGCATATCCCCTACGACCCGCTCTTCTACGAGAAGACCTACTTCCGCCCCGGAGACTGCTACCGGGTCTACGATACCAGGTATGGCCGGATCGCCGTGCTCATCTGTTACGACCAGTGGTTCCCGGAAGCCGCGAGGGCGGTTGCGCTGCAGGGCGCAGAGATCATCTTCTACCCGACCGCCCTTGGCAAGATTGCAGGGGAGGAAGAGCCCCCCGAGGGCGACTGGCGTGAGGCATGGGAGACGGTGCAGCGGGGCCACGCTATAGCAAACAGCGTCCACGTCGCTGCCGTCAACCGGGTGGGCGACGAGGGCGATATCAGGTTCTTTGGGAGTTCGTTCGTCGCCGACGCCTTCGGCAACGTCCTTGCCCGGGCGGGGGAGACCGGCGAGGAGGTTCTCGTCGTGGAGGTCGACCTCTCGATGAACGAGGCCGTCCGGGAGGGCTGGGGTTTCTTCCGGAACCGAAGGCCCGAGACCTACGGGATGCTCACCCGGAGGCTCCCGCCGGGCCGGACCCCGAAGGCGCTCGGCTACCACATGCCGGCGGAGTGGGAGCCGCACGATGCCATCTGGCTCTCCTGGCCCCGCGACCGGGAGACGTTCCCCGACCTTGCCGCGGCGGAGGCGGCCTACGTCGAGATCATCGCGGCGCTCCGCGGGTCAGAGATCGTCAACCTGCTCGTCACGGGCGAGCGGATGCGCACCCGGGTCGAGGCGATGCTGGAGGAGGAGGGTGTCGATACGGGGGGCGTCTGTTTCCACGTCGCCGATTACGCCGACGTCTGGTTCCGCGACTACGGCCCGACGTTTGTGGTCAACCGCAAGACGGGAAGCCTCGCGATGGTGCACTGGACGTTCAACGCCTGGGGAGGGAAGTACCCGGAACTCATGGGAGATACCGGGATACCGCTCATCATGAATCGCGATATGGACCTCCCCGTCTTCACGCCCGGTATCATCATGGAGGGCGGTTCGATCGAGGTGAACGGGCGCGGCACGGTGATCACGACGGAGGCGTGCCTCTTAAACCCAAACCGCAACCCCGACCTCTCCCGGGAGGAGATCGAGGCGTACCTGGAGGCCTATCTCGGTGTCAGTCACGTCATCTGGTTAAAGCAGGGTATCGCCGGCGACGACACCGACGGTCATATCGACGATATCGCCCGGTTCGTGAACCCGACGACCGTCCTCTGCGCTCTCGAGGAGAACGAAGACGACGTAAACTACGCAGTCCTGAAGGAGAACTATGAGATCCTCCGGGCATCGACCGATCAGGACGGGAACCCCCTGACGGTCATACCGCTGCCTATGCCGGGAGCGGTCGGCGGCGAGGACCGGCTGCCGGCGAGTTACGCCAACTTCTACATAGGAAATACCGTCGTGCTGGTGCCGGTCTTCGGCCACCCGAACGACGAGGTCGCTCTCGCCCGGATACAGCAGGTCTTCCCTGATCGGGAGGTCGTCGGCATCGACTGCACGGCGATGGTCCCGGGCTTTGGCGCGATCCACTGCATCAGCCAGCAGCAACCGTCGGTGGAACGGAGGGAGTGAGGGGGACGGGCCCCCCGGTCCACCGTATGGGTTTTCATCACTTCGACTGTACTGTCGTTACTCGCACCTCTGGTACTCAGATACCTGCCCCAGGCACGGATTTCCACCCGCCTGCGCACCTTCAGTGATCGAGCTCCCGCCCTTCGGCCGGTCGCATATCCCCATGCACTGCCCCCGACCCTGCGAGGATCGGGGGAGGAGCGCGAAGCGCGGGTGGGAGGTTACGAGTATCGCTACCGGGTGAGACAGGGGAGGGAGGCAAGCCCCCCTCCCCGTCGGCCCCTCCCCCGGGGCGAAGAGCCACCACGGTCCACTGTACAGGGACAAACCCGGGGAAGGACCAGGTCCGGGATATCCCCGAACTCCCAACTGTTCTCTCCGGGAACACCTCTCCTGGATCACTCCCCGGAGCACGGCTTTCCACCGGATATCGCCACGCACTTCCCCCACCCCCCGGGGCGGGGGAGGAGGCCGGAGGCCGGGCGGGGTGGGGGGTTACAGCGAATCGACTCCCTCGGGGAAGAGGAGACCCCCCCCCGCGAGCCGCCACGGTCCCGAGGATGGGGATCGCAGCGCGGAAAGGCCATCTTTGTGCAACATGAGACTATGCCTCATCAGCGCTTTATCCTGGAAGACTTGCGTCCCCCCCTTACAGGCGGTTACCGGGCCAGGATGGTGTTGGGAGCGTTCATCCCCCGCCACCCACAGGAGTGCCCCCGTCTCCACCGCTCCCCGGAACCGGCCTCCCCACCGGCATGAGATAGAGCGGTGTTGTGTTCCCAGGGAGCCCGAGAACCTCCCGGACCTCACCATCGTCGAACGCCCCGATGGTGACGGTGCCGAGGTTGATCGCCTGTGCCTGGAGGTAGACGTTCTCTGCGGCATGCCCAGCCTCCATGGAGACGTAACGCATCCCCCGCTCGCCATACTTTGCGGTCGTCCGGTCTGGAACCGCGGCGATGACAATCGTCACCGGAGCATCGCCAACTGAAGTCTGGTTGACGGCCGCCGCCTGCAGGGCTGCCCGCTGGTCCCCGCTGGCGGTCTGGATGAGCAGGTGTTCACCGGGCCGGTAGTGGTAGATCCCGGGCTCAAGGCCCATGATGTTACCCGCGACAACGTAGACCTCCAGGGGGTAAAGGGCGCCGGCGGAGGGAGCGGTCCGGTACCCCCGATCGTTCGTGACACCCTGTGCCGCCCAGAGGACCTGTCCGAGATCGGAGAGCGTCAGCGGCACTTCAGCGTAAACCCTGACCGACCGCCGTTCCCGGAGCGCCTCCTCGACCGAGACATTGCCATTGAAGCTGGGCTCCGGGAGCCCAACAGCGCCCTCTGGCGTTCCCGAAGATGCAAGAGTGCTGTTTCCCCCCGGCAGTGGGTGGACGCCTGCGCACCCGGAGGCCAGCACCAACGCGAAGACTGCAGTGGCGATGAGACCTGGGTGGATATAGTTCCGGTCCATGATACCGGATAGGGGCTTATCCCTTCGGTATATGAGGGTATCGGAGCGCCACCCCACCACTACCGTTTCTTCTTCCGGCGCCCCCGGGTGGTCGAGAAGGGGAACTTCACCAGGTCCCGGAGGCCGCCGGCCGGGGAGAAGTTTCGCATGTCCCGCCGGACTCCGGCGATGAGCTCGTCGACGACCTCCTGCTCCTTCGCCTCCCCCTCCTCCTGCACCGCGCTCAGGCGGTGGAG
>NZ_DAQR01000083.1:0-3255 GCF_002502935.1 Methanoculleus sp. UBA413 | reverse complement strand
TCGTGAACGCACGGAAAAGGTGGGGGATCGATTGCTGCAGCGACTGGGCGTTGACCTCTTTCAGCCACAGCAACTCCGCTTTGAGCGCGGGGAGCTGCTTCATGAGGTCGTACTTGGAGAGGCCGATGCCCTCGTCGTGGTACGCCTGATTCTTGCGGGCAAGCGCCCAGTTGTACACAAACCGGCAGCACCCGAGGTGCTGGGCGATCAGGGTCTTCTGATCCTCGGTCGGATACAGCCGGTACTGATACCTCCGCAGCATACGATAGCATCATGTTGACCCTCCGCCGGCATAAAGAAGGGCCGTGCGCCGTGAAAGTGAAGAAGGGGCGCCGCGAATCCCCTCCCCCCTTGCGGAGGGAGCCCTCCCGCTCATGCCCCGCGAGCCCCGCAGAGGTAGACACCATGCCGATCCGGCACCAAACGTTCAAATAGAGATGATGTGCATCCGGACCGTATGGAAGAGCAGACTATCCTGGTCACGGGCTCGACGGACGGTATCGGGAAGGCAACCGCACATGCCCTGGCCCGGCAGGGTCACCGCGTGCTGCTCCACGGCAGGAACCGGGGGAAGGGGCGCGCCGTCCTCGAGGAACTGGAAGAAGCCACAGGTTCCGACCGACTGGCCCTCTTCATCGCCGATCTCTCGGTGCAGGAGCGGGTCAGGGGTCTCGCGGAGGAGGTCGGCGAGACGCATGACAGCCTTGATGTGCTCATCAACAACGCAGGGGTCTTTATGCCAGAACGAAAAGTTGCACCCGGCGGGATCGAGATGACGTTTGCCGTGAACTACATAGCCCCGTTCCTGCTCACCCACGACCTTCTCCCGCTCCTCTCCGCGAGCCGTCGGGCGAGGGTCGTCAACGTCGCATCGATCGCTCACCGGAGTGTGCGGTCGGTCGACTGGGAGAATCTCCCGGGGTTTGACGACTACGACGCCTACGACACGTACGCCGTATCAAAACTCGGGGTCGTCGCCTTCACCGCCCGGCTTGCGCGGGTGCTTGAGGGGACGAAGACGACGGCGAACTGCCTCCATCCGGGGGTGATCGACACCAAACTGCTCCGTGCCTATACCGGGGAGCAGGGCAGCGCCCCGCCGGAGCAGGGGGCGGAGGTGGAGGTCTACCTCGCGACGTCCCCGGATGCCGCGGCGGTGAACGGCGGCTACTTCGAGGCGACCCGGTGGGCCCGCCCGTCGCCCCTCGCCCTTGACCCGGAGGTCAGGGAGCGGTTCTGGGAGATGGGGCTCGACCTCACCGGGGTTGAGGAATGGCACCGCTCCAGCGGAAAAGCATATGCCTGATGAGGGAAGAGCGGTGACGGAGATGTGGAGGAAGACTGCATGAAAGGCAAGAGGAAAGAAGAGACAAAGGAGTACTGGTGCGAGATATGCGGGGCGGCCTGTGACGAGATCACCGAAGAGACGTTCCCGGACCTGAGAAAGGCGCGGGTTCTCTGCCCTGAGTGCAAAAAGTCCTACGATGAGGCCTGCAGGCTGCGGTGACGGGGGCGCGGGGGCATCTCGTAATCCCGCGAACCCAGATCGTTGATACAGTGGAGAGGCATGGGGGTGACTGGCCGGTGGTCCTTCCGCACCGCTGTGCTCTACTCGCGAGTACCGCTCTTACGGAGGAGATATGGCACAAAGCCTGAATACCACGACCGTCCGGGACCTCATGATGGAGTTTGCCGGCCAGACCGGACTTCTGCCTCCCCGCGCCCGCCCGCGGCGCTACCTCTGGACCGACGCCTACGCGGTCTGCAACTACCTTGAACTCTTTCGCCGGACGGGCGACGGAACCTGCCGCGACCTCGCGCTCGCCCTCGTCGACCAGGTGCACCACACCCTCGGCCGGCACCGTGACGACGACTCCCGGGGCGGCTGGATCAGCGGTCTTCCCGAGGCAGAGGGCGAGGCCCATCCCACCCGGGGCGGTCTCAGGATCGGAAAACCGCTCCCAGAACGCCGGCCAGGAGAACCCCTGGACGAGCGCCTGGAGTGGGACCGGGACGGGCAGTACTACCACTACCTGACGAAGTGGATGCACGCGCTCAACCGGGTAAGCCGGGTCACGGGGGATCCGACTTATACCAGGTGGGCAGTGGAACTTGCAGAGGCGGCCCACGCCGCGTTCACCTACACGCCCCCCTCCGGCGGCAGGAAGAGGATGCACTGGAAGATGAGCATCGACCTCTCCTACCCGCTCGTCCCGGCCATGGGGCAGCACGACCCCCTCGACGGGCTCGTCACCTACAGCGAACTCCAGGCGACGGCCGGGGGGACCGATCTCTCGCCTGTGATCACGGATATGGCCGGCATCTGCCGGGGCGTGAACCTGGCCACTGACGACCCGCTCGGTATCGGTGGCCTCCTCTTCGATGCCGGAAGGATCGTGCACCTGACGATCAGGGACGGCTTTTTGTACCCGGATCTGCTGGACTCTGTCCTGGATTCAGCCCTTGCCGGCCTCGCACGCTTCGCGGGGAGCGGCAGTCTCCGGTATCCTGCGGACTACCGCCTCGCCTTCAGGGAACTCGGGCTCGCGATCGGGCTTGAGGGCGTCCCCGGGCTGCTCGAAGCGGTCCGGGAGAACCCTGATCTCTTCGGCCGAGGAGGCGGTCGTGAGCGGCGGGCCGAAGCCCTCATGGAATACGTGCCGCTTGCGGACGCGATCGAAGGGTTCTGGATGGACGATGGAAACCGGAAAGCCGACACCTGGCTCCAGAACCCTGAGATCAATACGGTGATGCTCGCCACCAGCCTCGCTCCCGGGGAGTTCCTGGCGGTCTGAGGTGAGCATGGGGTTCTGCGCCCCCGCCACCCATACGCTTTTAACCCGGAGTGACGAGGCAGGGTCCATTATGCCGACCAGATTGATGGAGTACTTCAACAAACAGCCGAGGATCGGCGTCCTCAGCACCGCGAACCGGGACGGAAAGGTCGATGCGGCCGTCTTCGGCTCGCCGCAGATGGTCGATGAGAAGACCATCGTTGTTGCCCTGGGAAAGAACCGCACGTTTGAATACCTGCAGGAGAACCCGCACGCCGTCTTCCTCATCGTGGAGCAGGGCGAGACCGAGACGCTGGAGGGCTGGAAAGGTCTCAGGGTCTACCTGCGGATGAAGGAGTATGCAACCTCCGGCGAGATGCTGGACGCCTACAAGAGGGAGACCGCCCGGGTTGTGGGCGAGGAGGCGGCGGCGATGGTTCACGCCGTGGTGAGGTTCGAGGTCGGTGAGGTGCGGCCCCTC
>NZ_DAQR01000053.1:12015-30532 GCF_002502935.1 Methanoculleus sp. UBA413 | reverse complement strand
CCGGATGGGTTGACATGGCGTATGTCGAGTTTCCGCCTTCAGCGCCATGGCAGTGTCTTCCCATCCGGTATCCATGGCAATCTTCACCGTGTGTTCACCGGCGGTGAGTGGTATCTGCACCGTGGTGGGGCCGAACGTATACCAGCTGCCGGTATTGGGTGCGTTGACCGTAGCGACCTTCTTCCCGTCCACCAACACCGAGAAGGACTTACCGTCCTCTGTGGTGCTGGTGTAGAACGTAGCATCATAGGTCCCGGACTCGGCTACCTGTACCTGGGAGTACGAAAGCCACTCGCCCGCGTAGGTGTGGGCAACGACCGGCACATTCACGGCATCCCGCTTGCCGGTATCCACATCGGCATCATCGGTGCGGTACGCATAGTCGCCCTGGTTGCCGGCAGTGGTGTCGTGGTAGGCGACGCCTTCCCCTCCAAAGTCAAAGTCGGCGAAGTTGATCCGGCCGGGCACCGTGTGTGCCGCATAGGGCTTCTGCACATCAGAAGGCTCTTCCGCCTCAAGTGCGATATCGGCAGTAGCCTCTCCTCCGGCGGTTACTGTCGCCGTCTGTGGTTCCGGCGTGGTGTAACCCGAGAGTTCGACACTCACGTTATGGACGCCGGGTGAGATTCCGGTGAACGTGTAGGGTGTTGCCTTCCCTGTGTCGGCCCCGTCCAGGTAGATCCTGGCTTCGGACGGCGTCGAGATAACGGTGAGGCTGCCCATCTCGGGGTTGGATACCCTGACATCGGCAGAATCGCTCAGGGTGTAGGTTCCAGCCTGAAGGAGTATGGTGCCATCGCTGATAGCGTTCACCGCGGTCTGGATGACTCTGCTGTCATCTGTCCCCGCTACACCGCTACTGATCACCTGACCGTTACTGTCTTCCGCAAGGATATCCGTACCGCTGATATACACAGCGATGTCGTACGAACCTTGGGAAGCCTCTGGGTTCTGGGCTGCCAGTGCTGGTGCAACCATGGCGACCATCATGGACAGAGCCAGTACCAGAAATTCCATTTTTTTCATGCATCATCTCCTAAGAATCCCCTCCAGCAGCTACATGTGCCCTGGAGGGCTCGTTGAGGGGCTTCCCCCTCTACACTGAGTTTTTCAAACGCTGTTATTTAATACTTTCTTTAAAGTTATCTCTCTTTATATATGTTATATCCGGGTAATAGTCAAAAATAATTGGATTTTTACTATAAACAATCTATTAAAGGCGTATCTGGGTTTTAGATATATTTATATGTGGTGTTGTTGTTATGTGGAGCGTTACGGTTTTACTGCGCTCATATCACCGGATAGGCCTCGTACATGCGGTTTTTCATCTATCAGGCCTTTCTCTCAGTTTTTATCCGGGATGCCAACGATGATTGCCGGTATTCTCCTCGTCGAGTACGCCTTTTGAACAGTCTGACGCTGCTGACTAAGAGAGATCTCTTTCGTTGAGGGCGCGGCAGTTTTGAGGGGTTGATACCCTCTTTACAGGACGCCGTGCGGCAGTACCTGTTAGCTGCCTGGGAGCAATGATCCTAAAATGATCGGAGAACCGTGAGCTAAGGTCTCTAATCTGCAACATCGGGCCGGATCGACGACCTGGATGCCGCATGAGCAAGCATCGCTCCGGTTGTGCCGCCGCCCGGCCCTTCTATCAGGTGAAACTCGTGCATAATCCCACAGCGGTTATCGATCTCGCAGCAGGGGCTGTCCGGGCGATCTCGGCCCCTTCTAAAAGTTTTTATAGGTTAAGCGATATGGCTCCTGTCACCAAGTGACTGACGACGTACAACCTCGCAGTAAGTACCTGGTCTGCGAGAGCAGGCAGATGTTGCGAGAATTAGCGCTGCTCTGCAGTATATCAAGGGGGATTGGTGAATATGTGCCGATCATGGTCTATCGATGCCGATGCTTCTCCTTATTTTGGGGGATTCTTCGGAGAGAGTCGCCCCTCCAACCCTGAAGGGGCCAGTTACCCATGCTCTTTGGGAGATTACATGCGGGGGCAAACTGTCATCGGTATAGTCCGGGGCGGCAGTAGCCTCGATCCCGGAGGTATCCCCTGTACACGAACGCCGCAGGGGGATCTGGCATGACTCCTCACCACAGTCTTCAGGCTAGGAGTGTTCTTATTCACCCATGGTCTGGCCGAAGCAGATCCGGTACCGGGTCGGAAAGATGTGCTATTTGCGTCTGGTCCTTTATTCAACCACTCACCCGACCGGTCGCCGTGCAGCTGGATCTTTCACTCCCGGTATACGCGACTGTTGACCGGCCGCATTTCAAGGGAGTTCTCTTATGAGCTCATCACCTGCACCTGCTCTGACCGTTGAGCGGAGTCTTTTTTATCCGAAAGACCTTACCGGTAACCCGGTTGAGTCCTCTCGCCCCCCAACCGTTGTGGCCATGCCGGCCTACAATGAAGAAGGCTATATCGCCAAGACCATCGTGGGAGCCCGGCAGTATGCCGATATTGTCCTCGTGGTTGACGATGGATCGAAAGATGATACGGTGCCGATCGCCAGGGCGCTTGGTGCCCTCGTCATACAGCACGAGATCAATCGAGGCTATGGCGGGGCTCTTCAGACGATCTTCGATACAGCGCGGAAGATCGGGGCGGGCGAACTCGTCATCATCGATTCTGATGGTCAGCACGATCCCAGAGATATTGAAAATCTCCTGAGGAAACTTCGAGAGGGGTATGATGTTGTCATAGGCTCCCGGTTCCTCGAAGGCGCAACTGGAGATATTCCAGCCTATCGGAAGGTCGGGATGAAAGTTCTCGATACTGCTACGCAGTATGCAAGTGAGCTGAATATTACTGATTCACAGAGTGGGTTCAGGGCGTACGGGAAGCGGGCGATCCAGACGATTCAATTCGGCGGCAACAATATGTCGGCAGGCTCCGAAATTCTCATCCAGATCGGCGCTCACGACCTCAAGGTGGCAGAGGAGCCGATCCGGATTCGCTATGACATCGAGAACACATCGTCACTAAATCCGTTGTTTCATGGATTGTCTGTTCTCAGTGCGGTCGTGAGACTCATCAGTTACAAAGAACCTATCAGGTTCTTCGGCATACCCGGGCTTCTATTAACCACGTTCGGGGTTTTTGCTGGATTCACGGCCTTTTCAGAGTATTATGTTACGACGAGGTTTCCATTTACGCTCTCTATGATCAGCACCCTCACCCTCATTATGGGGATGCTCCTGATCACGTCTGGGCTGATCCTTAACTTCCTGATAACGGTCATGAGTACGTCAAAGAGTGGAGATGGACAGACCCCCCCGAAATGACGGGGATCTTCATCCCCGATATCGAGAACAGTGAGGATTGGCGCGGTAACTTGGCGGAGGATGCCTGACTGCCCCACCGTTTATCAACCTTGGGTTAGCAGATCCCTTGGGTAGCCCTGGAATGTGGATGACGCGGCCCTGACGCTCCTCACACCCCTTCTTAACTGGATGGCCTAATATGCATGCAATACGATGAAAGGATGAGGGCTCCAGAGATGCAAAACCGTGCGAGATGACTCTGGTGCATCAGTATCAAATCTACCAGATCGGGAAGGGGTGCCGGAGGAGATGAAGTTCCTCTTCATCCCGCCCGCACACCCGCCCCGCAGTTCCTCGCCCGCGTCAGGAGCACCGACCCCCCGCAGTCGCCGAGGACCTCCTTCGCCGCCCGGGCCACATCCTCCATGCCCGAATCCCCGATCGCATAGACCGTCGGCCCGAACGAACTTAAGCCCGCCCCGGCGGCGCCGGCCTGCACCGTCCCCTCGAGGAGCGCCGGGATGATGGGGTGCTGCATGGCCACCTCGACCTTCTTGAACCCCAGGTGCTGGACCCGGTTGACAGCCGAGCCGAAGAGGTCGAGGTCGTGCTCGACCAGGCCCGGGATCATCCGCATGAGCACCTCGTGGCAGAGTTCCCGCACCTCATCTAAGGGCACCGGGCAGTGTGTGCGGAAGATATCGACCTCCCTTCCCCCGTGCGCCCCTGCCTCAACATCAGGCGTAACCAGCAGGATGCGCCAGTCCTCCGGGAACCGGTGCCGGGCGAGGACCGGAGGCGGTGCGATGCCCCGCGATGCCGCCGAGGGGCGGAAGTCCTGTTTACCCCCGGGAGAGCCGAACCGGTGCCCGCCGTCCAGGATAAACCCGCCCTGCTCGAACGCTGCCGTGCCGATGCCCGACGTCCCGCCACGGCCGACGATCCGCGCGAGATCAGGTACAGGGAGATCCCGGTCGTAGAGCCGGCAGAGGGCGGCGGCCGTGGCGAGCGCAACCTGCGTCCCGCTCCCGAGCCCTGCATGCTGTCGGGCGGTGGCATGCAGGGTGATCTCAGCGCCGCCCGGCAGGCGGAGTCCCTCTACCACCGCCCGGGCCGCCTCAAGAACCCTGTGCCGGGCCGCCTCGTCGCCGCCATGCACGCTGATATCCGTGCTCTTGCGCGCGTCCAGAACACACCCCGGCTCGTCGAGGGCGACCCCGACCCCGCCGTCCACCCTGCCTGAGGCACCGTTCATGTCAAGCAGGGTGATGTGGATCCGGGACGGGGCGTCGACCAGCACCCTGATCTCGTCTGCAAACGCCGTGCAGGGGAAGACCTCCTCGATGGCGATCAGCGGCTCTTCGCGGTGGATGATCCGGTATCTCCGGGAGAGCATCGACTCAAACCGGTGGACGTTGAACGTCCGTGCGAGGTCCGTCCCGGCCTGGATGACGCGGGCATCAGTGATCTCCCGGCGCGACTCTATCCGGTGGCGGGAGAGGATCCTGCCGATGGGGATATCGGCCCGCATGAGGTCCTGCCTGAACTCGGGGGCAAGCCGCCGGAGCGGGGTGCGGGAGACCGCGTAGATGAGGACCTCTCCCGTCACGCTGTCCTTTAGCTCCACAACCCGGTAGTTGACCTCATCACCAGGTTCAATCTCAAGCGCGGCCGCTGTCCCGGGATCGGCGGCGACGACCTCCTGCACCCGGGTGGTGATGGTGACGGGGTGCCCGGTCGCCATCTCGAGGAGGTTCGTTACCGATCCGTCGGTCCCGATGAGGACCTTCTGCATCGGGGAAAGCCGGCCGACGTGTTGCTCAATCTCGTGGACTTTCTCGCTGATCTTCTCTGCAGTCAGGGGTTCCATACCAGAATAGAGTTAGTGTACGCGGAGACTACAAAAAGGTGGTGCAGGGGGGCATTCTGCCCACCGGTTCGCTTATGAGAAGAGGAGCGAGAGGAAGTCAGGAGCCTGGATGAGCCCGAACGATCCTTTCGCCGCCTCACGCTCGGAGAACGCCTGTACATCATCCTTCCCCTTCCCGAGCAGGGCAAACGGCACCGGGTTCATGGTGTGGGTCTTATACCGTATCGGCGTCGGGTGGTCGGGGAGAACCGCGACGGTGGTGTCCGGCCGGTCCAGGACGATCCCGATAGCCTCGTCGAGCCGCTCGATCGCTCGCACCTTCTCTTCCACGCTTCCCATGTGCCCCGCCTCGTCGGGGGCCTCGACATGGACGTAGACGAAGTCGAGCCGGTCGAGGGCGTTGACCGCGTACCGGGCCTTCGCCTCGTAGTCGGTGTCCAGGAACCCGGTGGCACCCGGGACGTGGATCACTTCCATCCCGGCGAGGCAGGCGATGCCGCGCAGGAGGTCAACTGCAGAGATCATCCCGCCAGAAAGACCATACTTCTCCTGGAAGGGTGCAAGCGACGGCTTCTTCCCGCCGCTCCATGGCCAGATCCCGGTGGCGGGGGCTTTTCCCTCCTGCAGGCGACGCAGGTTGACCGGGTGGTCGGCAAAGACCTCCTCCGACCGCTCGATACAGTCGAGGAGGATCTCGGCATCGCCGCCGCGTGGGAGGTAGTCTTCGATGGGCTGGCCGACGATATCGTGGGGCGCGGTGGTCTCAGCCCCAAGCGCCCGGGAAACGACCATCAGGTTCCGGTAGCCGACCCCTGGGTAGACCCTGACATCCCCGAGCGCGGTGTCCAGGTCGCGGAGGAGTTCGGCACCCTCGGTGCTGGATATGTGCCCGGCGTTGAAGTCCTCCATCATCCCGTCCCGGACCGTGACCAGGTTGCACCGGTAGGCGATCTCCCCGTCCTGGAGGCTGACCCCCATGCTGGCAGCCTCCAGGGGGCCCCTCCCGGTATAGGTGGTGCGGGGGTCATATCCCAGGATGGAGAGGTTTGCGATATCGCTCCCGGGCTCGAACTCGTCCGGAACGGTCCGGAGCATTCCGCACCGCCCCTCCCGGGCGATCCTGTCCATGTTTGGTATCTCTGCGTACTCGAGGGGTGTTCTACCCCCCAGTTCGGCAAGCGGCTCATCAGCCATGCCGTCTCCGAGGATGATGACGTATTTCATGTGAATCTCTGAGTAGTCTGACTGTCTGGTATCTCTGGTCAGGTTTACCGGGCTCCGGTGCCGGCGGGGTGACATAAGCCGGCCTGCCCGGGAGTAATCTTCCAGTTAGAGTCTATATTGTCTCTACTCGAGCATGGCGCGGACCGCCGTGCGCACGCTCGCCTGGGAGGTGGTCCCGCACCGCCAGCCGAGACTCTTGAGTTTCTCGACCGAGAGCTGCATCTTCGGGACGTCGCCGACCCAGCCGCGTGCGCCGCCGGTGAACCGGTAGCGGACGCCGGAGAGGTCCATCTCCTCTGCGACGATATCGGCGATCGTGACGACATCGATCCAGTCCTCGGACCCGATATTGAAGGTGTTCACCGGGTCGTGCGAGTGGTCGATCCCGAACTGCACGGCACGGACGCACTCCCCTACCTCAAGATATGATTTTGTCTGTCTGCCATCGCCGAGGATCTCGAGTTCCCGCGGGTTCTCGCGGAGTTTCCTGATGAAATCCCAGATGACGCCGTGGTTGCTCCGTTCGCCGATGATGTTTGCGAACCGGTAGACCCATGCCCGCATATCGAACGAGTGACAGTAGGACGATATGAGCGCCTCACAGGCAAGTTTCGTCGCGCCGTAGACCGATATCGGCTCAAGCGGCGTGTAGGTCTCCGGTGTCGGGATGACCGAGGCCTCGCCGTAGACGGTCGAGGTCGAGGTGAAGACCAGTTCCGGCACGTCATGCGCCCGCATCGCCTCAAGCACCCGGTACGTGGCGATGACATTGTTCCTCACCTGAGAGTCCGGGGTCATGGCGCTCTGCCTGACGTCAGGGTCTGCAGCGATGTGGTAGACCCGGTCTCCGCCCTCCAGGTGCTCCTGCCAGCCGTCGTCGAGCAGGTTCTGTCTGATGAAGGTGACCTGCCCGCTCGCCAGATGCTGTGCGAGGTTCTCCGGGGTGCCCGCGCTGCAGTCATCGATGACCAGCACGTCGTTTCCCGCTGCAACCAGAGCATCGACGACGTGCGAACCGATGAAGCCAGCACCGCCTGTTACGATACAGAACATCATAGGATAATGTCCCTCCCATGCTATAGGATTTACGAAGAAAGCCAATCCTGGAGATATACTTTGCCTGAGGTAGCGGCGGCACATGGGCATAGCTGGATGAAACGCCTATAAGGGGCTGCACCAGGCTGAACAATGGACCGGATCTGGTCCTTCCTCCGGCTTCCCGGTGCAGAGTGGAGCGGGGAGGGGGGCCGGCCCCACATTCCGCAGTAAGATGAACACGTCTTGAAATAATGAGCGAGCGGGGCATTTCACCTTATCATGTGGGTCCTGGTGCAGATCGCCACCTCACGCGAAGGAGGGGCGTAACAATCCCGCGGGCATCAAGGCTTCGCGCTCTTCGCGTGAGTTGATGGGATGCCACGTGAAATATTAGATGAAATGCTCCACGAGTGGGCCAGTTCACCGTATTTTGCGGGTGCGTGGGAGTGATCGCCAGCCGCACGCGAAGGCGCGAAGAGCGCGAAGGGTGACGGGGGGAGGAACTACGCATCCTTCGCGTGAGACCTTGTTAGTTTGCTCTGGTAATCTGATTTAACGAGGGGAATGTGAGAAAAATGCCGGGCCAGAACTCTTACTACGGAAAGTCAGCTCCCTGCGGAAAGTCGGTTATAGAAAAAGCGGATACAATTTTTGAATCCCGGAGCATCCGGTCAGCCCGGATGTTGCCGGGGCCGGCAGCGGTGTATGCCGGCCTCTCTCCGGCTGGTTCACATCGTGGTCTCGGTTGTCATCACTTCAGTTGTCTCGTTTGCCATCACTCCGGTCTGGTTTTCCGCCACGGTCAGGTTCATACCCGGGGGCACCAGCACCTGGTCGATGATGTGGATCACACCATTCGTTGTGTTGATGTCCTTCATGGTGACAGTGGCGTTCTCGACCATGATCTCGCCGTCGCTGACGGTGACGTTCAGGCTTTCACCGGAGAGCGTCTCCAGCGTCGTCATGTTCCCAGTCTGGTTCCCGCCACCAAGGAGTCCACCGAAGATATCGAGGATGCTCCCTCCAGTCTCGTTCCCTGTCTGGTTCTGCTGACCGGTCTGGTTTTCAGCCATAGCAGTGAGGTTTGCCGAGGTATATTTGCCCTCAACAACGTGATACTGGAGAATCGTGGTCAGGTTCGCGGTCTCGTTGAAGAGCTGGTTCACGGTCTCGTTGCCAAGCGCATCGAACGCGTCGTCGCTCGGCGCAAAGACTGTATACGGCCCCCCGGTATCCAGGGCATCGTAGAGCGCTGTAACGTTGAGCGCTTCAGCCAGCTTCGTCAGGTTCTCGTCCTGTGCAACGTAGCCGGCGATTGTCATGTTATCCATCTGCCCGGTCTCGTTATCGGGCGTCGCCGTTACATTCTCGTCTCCTACCAGTGCCGCTGTCACAGCAAACGGCATCGCCAGAAGAGCAAGAATGCATATGCATAGAGCTGTCCATCGTCTCATACTACCATTCCCCTTGGGAGGCGCGAATGATATCCGGTTTATTATATAAATGTTGCCATAGTTTGTAACGGACCCCCAATGGCAAAAAAATACATGAAACGGGTGTGACCACCCGTCCCCATTTGACATGATTGCCCGGCGGCGCATGCCGGAAAGCCCTGCCACCGGGATTCTGCCTTGCTTGCTCCAGGGCAGCTGACATCTCCACCTCCCCGGGCGGCGAACCGTGACGGCTCTTCGCCACGGGAGGTGGGAGCTGGCTCTCCTTCTCCCCGCACAAGGGCGGCGTTTCAGGCGAGTATATCAATGGAATATTTTAGGTGCACCTGGTCTATTACAGCCGTATCAGGACGGTCTTCTCCTCAGTGTACTCGTCAAGCGCCCGGCGGCCGTTCTCTCTCCCGATACCGCTCTCCTTCGTCCCCCCAAACGGCACCTCAGGCGGAGTGCGCAGGTGCTGGTTGACCCAGACGATCCCGGCTTCGAGTTCCCTCGTCGCCCGGACAATCACATCCGCGCTCCGGGTCCATACCGATGCCCCGAGACCGTAGCGGCTGTCGTTCGCCCGATCGAGCGCCTCATCGAGGTCTGCGACGGTGGCGATGGGGAGCACCGGACCAAAGACCTCCTCCGAGATGAGGACGGATTCCTGCGGAACTCCGGTAATAAGCGTCGGCAGGAAGAAGAACCCGCGCTCGTAGTTCTTTCCTTCAGGAACTCTCCCGCCAGTGATGATCTCCCCCTCATCCCGCTCCCGGGCGGCATCCACCTGGCGCACCAACCGATCAAGGCCCGGCCGGTTGTTCAGCGGGCCCATGCTGACACCGCGTTCCATACCGTTCCCGACCACGATACCCTCGACCCTCGCTCTCAGGTGCCTGATAAACTCGTCAGCGATCGACTCATAGACATAGAGCCGCTTCACCGCCGTACAGGTCTGGCCGCAGTTGTAGAACCGTCCCCTGATGACCCCCTCGACCGCCATCCGGATATCGGCATCATCGCAGACGATCATGGGGTCGCTCCCCCCGAGCTCCAGCGTGAGTTGCTTCAGTGTGGGCGCGGCGTCCAGGGCGACCTGCCTGCCGGTCCCACCCTCACCGGTGAACGAGACCTTCCTGATTGCAGGGTTGCGCGCAATCTCCCGGCCGACCGTCTCCCCCGGCCCGGTGACGACGTTCAGGACGCCCGACGGGAGACCGGCACCCGCGAGGATCTCCGCAAGTTTACCACAGGTCAGCGGGGTGGTCTGGGCAGGTTTTAAGACCACGGTGTTCCCTGCCACCAGGGCCGGCCCGATCTTCCAGCCCATGATGATCGCCGGCATGTTCCAGGGGATGATCGCACCGCAGATCCCGAGCGGGCGTCTCTCGACGAGGGTGTGACCATACCCCCGGAGGTTCTGGTATTCCCCCCGCTCCCCTGCGGAGAGGGCATAATAGTACTCGAGGATGTTTGCAAACCCGTTAATCTCATCAACCGCCTCCCGGATAGGCTTCCCCTGCTCCGCGGTCAGGAGCGACCCGAGTTCTGTGTTCCTGCGCCGCACCTCTTCCGCGGCGAAGAAGAGGATCTTCGCCCTGTCCCTCGGGTTTTTGGCCGACCAGTCCGCGAGCGCCTCCCCCGCCGCCTCCACGGCGCTTCGGAGATCATCTTCACCGCAGAGTGGGGCCTCCCCGACGACGTCCCCTGTGGCCGGGTTATGCACCGCAAACGTCTCCCCTGAGAGAGAATCACACCACTCACCGTTGATCAAGACCTTCATGCGGTGATCGTATGGGCAGGGGTGGTAATATGCGCTCCGGGTCACCCGCGATACCCGCACCGGCACCCGCTGATGGTAAACGCCATCGCCGCCGCCATCCCGGCAAGCAGGAGAAATGCGGTCAGGAAACTGAACTCCCCCGCGACCAGCCCGGCGAAGGCGGCAAGGAACGTGAACCCCGCGTAGGTCGCGGTGTTGAAGAGCCCGGCCATCGCGCCCTGCTGGATCTTCGTCTCTGCAAGGAACGCAAGTATCGCGACGATGATCACGCCCGCAAGGCCGCCGATGACAGGGAGGGCGTAGGGTGTAACGTAACCTGCCAGAATCGCCCCCGCCATGAGAATCGAGGAGACCTGGATGGTCGGGACAGGCCGGAGGGTGATGCGGGGCGCGATGAGCACGGCAACGATGGTCGCGATATTGATCGTCGCAAGCTGGAGGGCGAGCAGTGACGGATCGCTTCCTGTGTACTCCGGATAGATGGCCGCTATCGCCCCGGTCATGCCCACGAGGACGGCTGCCGCGGTAAAGAGCCAGAAGTAGTTCCGGACGATTGCCGGGAGGTCGGCTCTCGCAAACCCGCCGTGCCCGCTCTCCCTGATTGTGACGCTCATCGCGAGTGCGGGAACCGTGAGCGCCGTGAAGAGGGCGATCCCCGCGAGATGACTCCCAAAGGCCACATCCAGCCACCCGGCGGCGAGAAGCCCCACGACCAGACCGAGGTTCTGGGCCGCCATGACATACCCGCTGATCTGCCCTGAGGAGGGGTGCGAGTTTGCCCACGCGAGCGCCGCCGATACAAAGAGCCCGGCCCCGAGCCCCTCAACCCCCCGGAAGACGAGGAGCGGCAGGCCAGACGGATAGAGCAGGATGAGGATCCCGCTTGCGAGGGTCAGGAGAAGCCCGGCACGGATGAGCGGCACGCGGCCGATCCGGTCGCTTGCCATCCCTGCCGGGAGCACCGTGACAAACGCACCAAAAAAGTATGCGGCATAGACCGCCCCCTGCATCGCTGCCCCTCCGGCAAAAGCGGGGAGCACCGGGACGACGGCGTTTGAGAGCGCCATCACCACGAAGACCCCGAGGAGAATGGGCAGGTTCCGCGACATCCCTAGATCATGCGGTAGGTCTCAAGGTTCATGGGAGAGTGCGTCTCGATACGGTAGCGCTTGTAGATGGAACTTGCAAGGTCGATGGTCTTGTTCTCATCGCCGTGGATGGTGAAGATCTTCTCAGGGCGCGGCTGAAGGTGGGCGACGTAGTTCATCAGCTGTTTCCGGTCTGAGTGGCCGGAGAACCCATCGGTGGTCGCTATCTCGAGGTTGATCACGATCGTCTCGCGCCATCCGAGCGGAATCTCGCGCCATCCCTTCTGGATACGCCGCCCCAGTGTTCCATCAGCCTGATAGCCGACGAAGACCAGCGCGTTACGCTCGTCGGGGCCGAGGGCCTTGAGATACTCCATCACCGGCCCGCCGTTCAGCATACCGCTCGTGGTTATGATGACGCAGGGCTCGCCCGAGATGACCTGCTCGCGGAGGTCCGGCGAGTCCACCTGGACAAAGGCGTCGGCAAGGAAGGGGTTCAATCCTTCGCGGAAGATCTGGTTTCGCAGGTCGTTGTTCAGGTACTCCGGGTAGGTGGTGTGGATCGCCGTTGCCTCCCGGATCATGCCATCGAGGTATATCTTCACCGGGGGTATCTTCTTCTTCCTGATTCCCTCTTCGAGGGCCAGCATGACCTCCTGCGACCGCCCGACGGCGAACGCGGGGATGATCACCTTACCGCCGCGCTTAAGCGTCGTCGAGACCGTTTCGTAGAGTTTCTCCTCCGCATCCTTCCGCTGCGGCTGGATATCGTTCGACCCGCCGTAGGTGCTCTCCATGAAGAGCGCCTCCAGGCGCGGGAACGACGATACCGCGGGGGAGAAGAGCCTGGTCTTCTGGTAGTTGAAGTCACCGGTGAACGCGATGTTATAGAGCCCCTCCCCGATATGGAAATGCGCGATGGCCGACCCGAGGATGTGCCCCGCATTATGGAACGTGAGTTTGATATCGGGGGCGATATCGGTCACGCTGCCGTAGTTGAGGGTTATGGAGTGCTTAATGTAGGTCTTCACCTCGTTTGAGGAGTAGGGGATCTTATCGGTCTCCTTCCTGACGACGTCCAGGTAGTCGAGCTGGAGCATCGCCGAGAGGTCCCTTGTTGGCGGGGTCGAGTAGACCGGCCCCTCGTAGCCGTACTTGAAGAGGAGGGGGACGAGGGCGCAGTGGTCAAGGTGTGCATGGGTGAGCACCACCGCGTCGAGGGAGTCGAGCGGATAGATCTCGGGCACGTAGATGTAGGGGATCCCGTTTGCGGTGCTCCCCGGCTTCTCGCCGCAGTCTACCAGTACCTTGCTTTCCGGCGTCGATATCAGGAACGCCGCCCGGCCGACCTCCCGGCAGCATCCGAGCGTGGTGACACGCAGCCACTGGTCTTTACTCGTGGTCTCGCGGTGGATACGGTGACCAATCTTTCGCAGGAACGCCTTCCGCTCGTCCTTCACTGAACGCAGGAACGTCCGGATCTGCTTCACCGTGGAACTCTCGATGGGCGGTGTCCGGACCACCTTCGGCGTCCAGCCTATCTGTTTTGTGATCTCCCGGAGTGTTACACCGTTCTTGCCGATGACCACACCGGGTTTCTCCGCTTCAATCAGGACCTCCCCGGTCTCCGGGTCGAAGAAGAGGTCGGAGATCCCTGCGTTCTCCGGCACAACGGTCCTGATCTCCTGGGCTGCCCGTTCCGGGTCCTCGAGGATATTCGGACGCACGACGATACGCTTGCGCAGGTCACGTGCCAGTATTTTTATCAGGTCTGCCTGATCGGCGAACTGCTTCGGGTCATCGGTGTAGATGACCAGTTCAGGTCCTTCGAATTCGACATCCGAGATCGTAATCCCGCTGGGAACAATCTTGTTGATCTGCTCTTTGAGTTCCTGAAGCTTATCTTCAATCACCATTAAAATCGTCCTAAAAAATGTCAGGTTGTCTGGCGGGCCGTGGACGTCGTCTGCAACCCGCTCACTATAGACTCTTCATATTTATCTTTCATGATCACGACCACCATGATATTCTCTCCGGATCCGGCGTCACGGCGCATTGCCGACCGAACCGCCCGGATGGCGAGGTCCTTTGCCTCCTCCTCGGTCATGTCGGGGCGGTACTGGTCCTCAAGCACACCGTAGGCGAAGGGAGAACCTGAGCCGGTGGCGACGATCTCCTCTTCCCTGGTTGCCCCGCCCATGGCATCGACAGAGTAGACGCTCGGTCCGCCTTCGTCGAACCCGCCCATCAGGAGCTGGACGTAGTAGGGATAGTAGCGGTTCTGGTTCAAGTAATTGGAGAGCAGGGTCGATGCCGCGCCGACAGACATAGTCCTTCCGCGTCGCATCTCGTAGAGGCTGCACTCGACCTGAATAATCCGGACCAGCTGCTGTGCGTCGCCGACGCCCCCGGCAGTGGTCATACCGATCCTTGGAGTAATTTTGTAGATCTTTTTGGCACGTTTGCTCGCGATGAGGTTGCCCATCGTCGCCCGCATCTCTGTGGCAAGGACGACGCCGTCTTTGAAGATCAGTCCGACAGTTGTTGTGCCTTTCATAATCTGCTCTGAAACATCAAGCATTGAAACACCCCTAAAACTTTTAAAACGCCTAAACTCGCTCAAAAGCGCTTAAGCGTATACAACGATATCATAAAACATAAATTTTATCGTCGTACTGCTTTCCAGCACGATACGGTAAGTATCAATGTACTATATGAACGTTGCCTCTTAATTCTATCGCAAGCCCTGCCGCTCAGGCAGCAGGACTTTGATCAACTCCCGGTCGAAGAGCATGGCAATGAGCCGCTTGTTCCCGTTGACGACCGGAAGTTGGTCTACCCGGGCACGCTTCATCTTCAGTGCACACTCACTGATCTCGGCGTTGAGGGGAACGGCGAGGACGTTTCTGATCATCGCGTTCTTGACCGGGATCGGGAGGAGCTGGATCTTTGAGATCCCGTAACTGATGGTGTGCATGTCCCGGATGCTCTCCCAGGTCCACTCGTCGTCGTCGGTGCCGTTCGAGAAGTCGCTGACCTCAATACCGTCCTCGATGCGGGTATGCCTGATGAGGTCCCGCTCCGATATGATGCCGGTAAGCGTCCCGTCCTCCATCAGGATGGGGATGGCATCATAGCCTGAGATCTCGAGGATCCTCCCGACAAGCGAGAGAGGAGTATCCTCCCAGAGGGCGTAGGTCTTGCTGACGTAGTTGTCCTTGATCGGTTCATCCAGGCGCATCAGGGCTATGGCCGCGACGAGATCGGCCACGCTGATGATCCCGATCATGGTTCCATTTTCCACGACCGGGAGTCTCCTGATGTTATGCCGTATCATCAACTGGGCTGCTTCGGATATGGGTGCGTCCGGCCTGATGACGACAGGGTCGGGTGTCATCAGGAGCCCGAGCTGGGTCTCGTCCGCTTTCCGGAGGAGGTCCTTTCGGGTGATGATGCCGACGAGTTCGCCGTCTTTGAGGACCGGCACGCCGCTTATGCCCGTACGCTTCAGGATGCGCAGGACGTCGTCTCTGTTTCCAGGTATCTCGACACAGACCACGTCGGTCACCATGTAGTCACGGACGAGCATCTGTTGAGGGTTTATGATCTCACCACCGTTGTTGTAATTGGACTATTTCGCACGACATAGTCGGTCACACTGCCGAGGAGAAGGCGGTCGACACCGCTCTTACCGTGGGACCCGAGGAGAATGAGGTCGGCTCCCAGTTCTTCGGCGAGGGAGACGATCTGAGATCCCGCGTGCCCCTGCCGGAGATGTGCGGTAAGCGGAACTCCTGCCGAATCTGCCTTCTTTCGAGCCGATTCAAGAATTTCTTCGCCTTCCTTCTGCAGAACACTGTAGATGACCTCGAGTGTGTTGTCCATGGGAAGGGATGAAAAGAGCCCGGATTCAACCACATAAATGACATGAACTTCGGCGTTCCATACCCTAGCCTCCTCTATGGCTGCTTCCAGGGCACGATTGGCCGGTTCGGAACCGTCTATTGCAACAAGTATCTTACGGAACATACACACCACGCAGAACAGATACTTCCTATTTAATCTCTATCGTATGTTTAAAACATTTTGTTCAATGGAGGAGGAATCCAGCCGTTTTACAATGGTTGCCCGGAGATCTCTGCTGAAAGAAAGATTGTGTCTCTTCGGATCTATCATGAGAATAGAGGCTTCCTGCCCTTCTTCAAGGAATCCGCTCCTTCCAGTCAGCGCCGCGCCCGCGATCGCGGCACGCAGGATCTCGATGGGTGGCGCGCGGTAGACGGTTGCGGCAAAAGCCATCTCCTGGAGCATATTCGGCTGAACGAACATCACGTTATCGGTTCCGAGGAAGAACCGGCCTCCGAGATCGAGGATGCGCGCGATCGGCGGATGGGCCGGCGATGCCGTAACACCGAGCAACCAGTTTGATCTCGGGCAGACAACGATGGGGATATCCATATCGGCGATCCGCCGGAGGTGCGCATCTGTTGCGTGGGTACAGTGGACGAGCAGGTCGGGCTCAAACGCAAGCGCGTCGTCGATATCGTCCGGGTTCTTCTCCCCGGCGTGGAAGGCGACGAGCCCGCCTGCCGCCCTCGCGTCCCTGACAACCTCTTCGGCATTCGCCACGTCATGGACGCTGCTGATGCCTGCCCCGTCGCTCACCTGCTCCCCGCCTTCCCGTCCGAGGATGACGGGTCGGCAGTCGAGCCCGGCCGCCGCCTCACGGAGCGCCGCCACACCGGCGGCTCCCCCTTCCCTGAAGTCGGCAAACCCGGCTGTCCCGGTCGCTATCATAGTCATAATGCTTGAGCGCATCCCCCGGACCAGCTCGGCCTCTGGCGTTGCCGCAAGGATCCTGTGTTTCAGGCCGCCTGGGGGTTTGACGAGTTCCGCGAGACTGCCCCGGGCGGGGAGGTCCATCGCGACGGTATCACCGAGATGGGTGTGGGCGTTGAAGAAGGCGGGCACAATCCACCGATCCGGTGTTCCTGAGCAGGGTTCTATCGATCTGATGATGCCACCGGTGATGGTGATACAGACATCTTCCTCTGTTAGTTCCTTGCCGAGGAGTGCCCGGCCGGTGACGACATACTCTGCGGGTTGCATCTCTACGTCCAGTTTATATGTGGGAAGAGAGAATATTCCTGCATGGCGAAAAAATCTGGCGGAAGACTGGTATCCTCTGCCGGCCTGGTCAACTACTATGACAGCGAAGATCACCGGGCCATCCATATCAGCCCGACAACCGTGATCATCGCAACCATAGCGACCGGAGTGGCAGTCTTTATTCTCAATGCCCTCTTCTAATCCTTTTTGCTCTTCTTCAGGGCGGCCCTGACGATGTCCTCTTCGGGTGTGAAGTAGACTGCATCATGCCCGTTCCAGACCCTGCAGTTACGGAAGACCACGGCGGGAACGCCCTGGTGACTTTCGCCCATGAGAAAGTTCGCGAAGGCTGCAATCTCGTCGACCACTGCTTCTTCGGTGATCTCGAGGACATGGCCGAAGAGGTCGGTGTCGCCCCGGTAGTCGTTGATCGCTGTCATTCCCGCCCATCCTATGGCGATACCGGTCTGGCCGCGCCTAAACGACCGCCCACAGGTATCGGTGATGATAACCCTGACATCCTTTTTTGTGATGCGCTGGATTGCGTCCCGGATCTCGGCGGCGGCCCCCATGGGGTCGGGCGGGAGGATGATGATCCGGCCGTCTTCGATGTTGCTGTGGTCGACGCCCGCGCGCACACCGATGTGGCCGGAAGGCACCTCTGAGAGGATGAACGGGTGTTCGAGCAGGATGTCGCTTGACGAGTCCAGGACCGCCTGCACGAATCGGGGGTCCTCCTTTGTCTTTGCGGCAATCCGCACGGCGTCGGCGCTCGGGGTGATAGTGGCAAGGTCGCGGGTGAAACCCTTTGCCTTTGAGTAGACGGACGAGGCGATGGTGAGGATATCTCCATCTTCAAACGTGACCCGATCGCAGATCAGGGCCGGAAGGTCGTCACCTTTTCGGATCAGGGGGAGGCCCTGAACACCGATTACCTGGATCTCCATGGAGTTCACAGATAATTGGTCGTCTCCGATTGCAGAAAAATGCTCGTGTTTTCTGCGGGATGATACCTGCAGGTTCCGGTGATAATGCCCCTGCCCTGATCAGCGGCGCGTGATCGGTTCCCTCTCCTCCTCTCCGCCGCCAGGAGGGCTACGGCATCCGCATTCCCTCTCTGCACTCAGTCCGGCCCGGTAGGGCGCTCTTCCAGGCACCCAGGGCTCCCTCACGCGGAAGTTTGCGAAGCACACGTGAGGATGTGCACTTCCTCTTCCACCGCCACTCTTCGCGGCAACGTGTGCGGCTGGCGTTCCAGATCAGGATCCGCAAAGATTGGGTGAAATGCTGCACTACGCCCTTAACACCGGTTCGATGCCCCCGGGCCGGGATCATGGAGTGCCGGCCCACCTCAGCGTGCCGCTACGGGCGTTTCCTCCCTGATGGTGAAGAGGTCGCGGAGGGAGTCCTTGATGCAGGCCTCAAAGATGTCCCGCGCATGGGTATGAGCGATCTCCAGCCAGTCGGCCACCCCATCCAGGGGAACCCCACGCTCCTCTGCCAGGAAGTAGTCGATATTTAAGAGGTACGCGTTATGCTCGAGCGATTCGGGAACGGCGTCGGTGAGTTCCACCCGGCAGTTGTCGCGGTTGTCGTGGAACGAGAACTCGCACCCGGTGATGAACCCTGCCGGCACCCTTGGGAGTTCCGGCGGGAGGACCGGGTAGAAGGCAAAGTAGTCAGAGAGCGTCACCTC
>NZ_DAQR01000053.1:11601-11727 GCF_002502935.1 Methanoculleus sp. UBA413 | reverse complement strand
GGCGTCGGCGCTGATGACCTCCCGGAACCGGTCAAACGCCCCGGTGATGCGCGTCGAGAAGGCCTCCCAGTGCACATACGGTTTCTGACAGCTCACCGAGAGCAGGCGGGGCCCGACCTGGACCGC
>NZ_DAQR01000053.1:7944-11318 GCF_002502935.1 Methanoculleus sp. UBA413 | reverse complement strand
TCGCGCACGTAGCGCTGGTCGCGCTTTGGATAGACGTCCTTTAAGTGATTGTAGAGTATGCCGGGGTAGGTCATGTCCCAGGGGGTATCCTCGGGGAACCGGAACTCGCATATCACTTCAGCGGCAGGCGGGTTTACGTATTTTCGTACCGTCGTCATGTTCTTCTCCCTCACCGGGGTGTGGATAGAGGGAGACTACATTAAGGTGACTCCTCCCCGGCTGGGGATCACCACCATGCTTTATCTGTCGGAGCTGCCACTCCGGTGCGATGGGCGAGACGTTCCGCCAGGTGGTCCACCTGCTCATGGGGCTCCTCGGCGCCGCGGTCATTCTCCGCCTGGACGATCAGGAGGCTCTCGTATTCGTGAGCGCGGTGCTCGTCGTGCTCTTCCTCCTCTGCGACGCCTTCACTCGCGGCTACGATCTCCCGGTCCTCTCCGGGGTGATGGACGAGGCCGAGCGACGGGGCAAGGTGCCGCTCAAAGGCGGTATCGCCTACGCTATCGGCGCTCTCTTCTGCCTGGCGGTCTTTGGGAGGGAGTACACCGCGGTCGGCCTCGTCACACTCGGTCTGCTCGACAGTGTCTCGACCATCGCCGGACTGCGGTTTGGGAGGCACACCATCCGGGGTAGTAAGTCGCTTGAGGGGACCCTCACCGGGGCGGTCGCGGCCGCCCTGGCGCTGATCTTTCTGGTGCCATGGTGGGCGGCCGTGGTTGTGGCGGGCGTCGCGGGCGTCGTCGAGGCCTACTCCCCGCTCGACGACAACGTGGCTATCCAGGTTGCTGTCTGCCTGACTCTTGCTCTTATGGGAGTTGTCGTGACGGTATTCTGACGGGAGGGGTCAGTGGTGGACGCCCCGCCGCTTGAGTTCTTCCGACTTCTTCTTCGAGCACGCTTCGCAACGGAATTCGGGCGCAGGGTCGTTGGTCCTGTCGTAGTCCTTCGTCATGACGAGGCGGTAGCCCCGGGCAATCGCGCTGCAGTCCGCGCACCTGACCTCTTCCCTGACCTCCCATCTGGCGGGGGTGGCGAGCGTCCGGGAGGTGAAGATGAACCGGTCGACCCAGAAGAAGATGAGACCGCCAATGAGGTTTGCGATGACTGTGGCGGTGAGCGCTCCGAGGCCCGCGAGCAGGTAGAGCACGGCGGCGAGGATCGGCGTCGAGAGCTGCCACCGGATGAGGTAAAGGCCGTAGCGCTTAATATTTGCGTCCACGAATAAAATTCGTTGATACCTGCCATAAAACTGGTGCCGGCACCAGGCAGACCCCACCCTCCCGGGCACCCGGGGAAGTGGGATCGGCTGAGCCGGGAGCCGTTATCCCGGAAATTGTCAGGAGAGCACCAGGATCCGGCGGGTCAGGCTCTTGTGCACCCGCTGCTCGTGCGCCTGCAGGACGGTGAAGTGGCGGGCGGCGATATCGGTGATGTCGCGGTGCGTGACGATGACCGCGCGCCTCCCGGGCCTGAGGATACGACGGATCTCGGCGAGCGAGCCTTCGTAGAGATCGTCCATGCTCTCCGCGCGGATCCGGACCGACTGACCGTAGGGGAGGTCGGTCACGACCGCATCGAGGGTGTGGTCGCAGATCGGGACCGCTGTGGCGTCGGCGATCATCACGTCCGACCCCGGGAGGTTCTGCCGGTAGCCGGCGACCATCGCGGGGTCAAAGTCGCTCCCGAGAATCCGGATGCCAATCTCCCGGGCCTCAAGGAGGATCCCGCCGGTGCCGCAGAAGGGGTCAAAGACCCGTTCCCCGGGCTGGATCAGGGAGAGGTTCACGAGCGCCCGGGCCATCCGGGGCATCATCACGCCGGGGTGGAAGAACGGCCGGCGCATGGGGTTTCGGAAATCAAACCCTCCCCGGTCGATCCGAAAGAGAACGCGGCCGAAGTAGCAGCGGTCCTCCGACGCGACCGCACGGTACTCTTCCACGGGCCTCCGGAGCGAGACCGGGCCGGTGATCAGGCTCCCGATCAGCCGTTCCAGGTCGAGTTGCGGGGCCTCCATCCGGCACCCCTGGACCTTCTTTACCCTTCCGGCGAACGGTTTTGTGGTTGTGATGGCGAGGTCGGCGAGGAGGGCCGCGAACGCCTCCATCGAGGGCTCGCACTCCCCGAGATACTCCATCACCACATGCGTCAGGGCAAGGCGCCCGGCGATCTGGGGATCCGGGCACTCGGCAACCGCTACCTGGGCACGGGTATCGAGAACCCTCCCTACACACTCCAGTTCCGCGACCGGGAGGTCGGGGTGCTCGCCGGAGAGTTCGAAGAGCAGTTTCATCCCCATGGTATTGGCCCGGTATGGCGATAAAACGCGTGCTCGACCACGCCCGGGATCCCGGTCCTCTCAGGTTCGCATCGCCCCTGGGGCTGCAACCACACCTGGTGGTGCCCGGAGCCTGGATTACAGGGGGAGCCGGGGGGATTTCATTTTTGCAGTTCTTCGCATGGCTTCATGCGAGTTCCATGCATTATTGTGAGGCCTATTAGCGCTACCTGTAGTCTCCCTCTTGTGCGATCGCTTTTAGGATTTTATTCTACTAGCGGATCATTGCATCTAATATTTCCATGCGGACATCGCCTCGCCCTTCGCGAGAGACCGTAGCACCTCCCTATACCGAAATCCCACGCGAAGCCGCGAAGGGCGCGAAGGGCGCGAAGGGCGCGAAGGGCAAGAAACGGGAAAACTTCGCGGCTTCGCGCTCTTCGCGTGCGGTGGCGATCTGCATCAGGACCCGCAAAATAAGGTGAAATGCTCCACTAGGATCCAGAATTATGTCCGAAGGTGAATATACCTCTGTTAGGATACAGCTTCTCGGTGATAAGATCAGAAATTTGGCGGCAAATCATGGGATTCGACGACGGTTTTGGGAGAAAGCCAATATTTAAAGGTTAAATAAACTTTAACATTAGTTTCACTCCATACTAATTTCAAAAGCTATTAATAGCAATACTTATTTCATACCAGTGAGCTAAGATTGTCAATATGCAGCTGCCACGAGGTCAGTTCCATCGTCTCATCAAGTCCACGACATCCCGTGCCCTGATAGAAGAGATGGGCTCAAAACGGTTTACCGGGATCTGCACGATCCTCCTTGGCAACAAGAGTGCTGTCCTGGTACTCAACGAAGGTCAGGTGGTGCTTGCCGAATATGGGGGGATTAAGGGGCAGCAAGCACTTGAAAAGATCCATGACGGCGAAGAGGGCGAAGCAGCGGCAGAATTGAATCTCCTGACACCCGATCAGATACAGCTCGCCCTGGAATTTAACCAGTCGTTCGCGATCGGAAACCAAACGGACTCCTCGCCGCGTAAGGCAGCCTCTGGAGGTGCGAAGCCGTCCGCCGGCCCGGGGAAGACCGGTG
>NZ_DAQR01000053.1:934-7709 GCF_002502935.1 Methanoculleus sp. UBA413 | reverse complement strand
CTGCAGCGCCTCCATCAGGAGATGACGAGATTAACACGCTCATCCGGAACATGGAGGAGATGGATGTTGAGGAACTCGTCAGTAGTTTCAGGGTGAACTGCAAGGACATGCTCAAAAAGATCCACCTTGATCACCTCATCCAGGAGAAAGATACATAGATACGGGAGCTGATAACGGAATGGATTCAATAGGTATCATCCAGATTTTCCTCTTGATCATCACAATAACAGTGGTGGCCGGGTTTGCCAGCGTTGTATACTTCCTTGGGGAGATCTATCGGGCTCTCACCAGGCCGGAGCCCGAAGCCTCCCCCGGCGTTACGAACGACCATGGAGCACCGGACCTCGCCGGGTCCGCGCCCCTCCCTAAAGGGATCGATCCCCGGAACGCCGGGAGTCTGGAGGAGTGTCTGGGCACGATCACTGAGAAGTACAACCTTGCGTCCTTCACACTGGCGACCGCAGACGGTCTCTTGATCGGCTCGACGAAAAGAGGTGCAGAGGACGAGGCAGCCAGGTACAGCTACCTCTACACACAGGGAACGTTGCAGGACGAGACCGGGGCGGAGCTCCTCGGTATCCCCCACCATGGGGAGACGGTAATCGGTATCGCCCGCCCTTCGGAGCCTCTCTCTCCCGAACTGGCGAGCGCACTCGAGCAGGACACCCGGGATGTCCTGCAACACTGGGTGTAAGACCGGTGAGATCAGGATACCAGCGGTGAGTGGTTACATGGTAAAAGTATACACAATTGCATCCGGTAAAGGCGGTACCGGCAAAACGACGGTCACAGCAAACCTGGGACCAATGCTGGCACAGTACGGGAAGAAGACATGCATCCTGGATGCCGACGTCGGGATGGCGAATCTCGGTCTCATCCTGGGACTTGAGAACCTGCCGGTGACCCTGCACGAGGTGCTGGCGGGCAAAGCGCGCGTCAGGGACGCCATCTACGATGGGCCGTTCGGTGTGAAGGTGGTGCCGTGCGGGCTTTCTCTGCAGGGTTTTCAGCAGTCAAGCCCGGATCGGCTGAAAGACGTTATGACCGACCTCGTGAGCGAGTTTGACATCCTTATCATGGACGCCCCTGCCGGGATAAGCAGGGACGGCGTTATCCCGCTGACAATCGCTGACGGGGTAATACTTGTCGTAAACCCTGAGATCTCCTCGATTGTTGATTCCCTAAAGACAAAGATCCTGACCGAGACGGTCGGTGGGCACGTTGAGGGCGCGATCATCAACCGGGTTGCCAGTAGCGGGGACGAGTTCAACCGCGCACAGATGGAGAAGCTCCTCGGGGTCAGGGTGCTCGGTGTCGTTCCGGAAGACCCGAACGTGCGGCGTGCGTCGGCCGGTCGGTCGCCGATCGTGGTGAAGTACCCGACATCCAGCGCATCGAGGGCCTTTAAGCGTATCTCAGCCGATGTAGCCGGTATCGAGTATGTTGAGGAGGAGGTGCCGGAGCCGCGGGAAGGTTTCGTCGATCGGCTGGCCCGGGCTCTCTTCCGGGTGAAGGCGTGAGATACCTGAAGTTGACCGCTCAATCACCCTCGCTACCGTCATTATGAAGAAAACAGACAGATGGCACCCTCACCTCCCTCTTTTATGTCATCAACCTGAAGGAGAGTTCAGATACTTCAAAAGAGTTATGAGGCCCCAAATTTGCCTGGTGACGCGAATAAATGATAAAATCGTTAAATCAGGTTCCTGAAACCCGCTCACTGTAGCGAATGAACTATATATAATTATATTTTAATAGCAGGAAGTGGTAATCACACATTCAGAGGCTCATAATGGATATACGTGTGGATAGGGACGCATGTGTCGGGTGCGGTCTCTGCGTCAAAGACTGTCCGATGCATGTGTACGAACTCCAGGACAATGTGAGTGTCCCGGTCAGCCCCAATAACTGTATGGGGTGTCTCTCCTGCCACGAGATCTGCCCGGCCCAGGCACTCGAGCACCGTGGCATCTATCCCGCCCGGCGGCACTATATCGACATCAAGGTCTGTGAGATGCTCCGGAAGGTGGTCTGATGAGTGCTGGTTACATCGACGAAATGCATGAAGCCTTCCGTTCCGAGCTCGTCTACCGTGCTGAGGAGATCCCCCTCGAGTGCACACCAGGCCCCAAAGAGATGGAACAGACGCTCCATGGCGTGATGAAACTCAACGGCCTGGTCATCAGGTCGCTTGAAGAGATCGCGGGGCGGGGAGCAAACGCGGTCACGTACCGGGCCGGGAAGAAGTTCGGTCACGAGATCGCCAAGTACTTCCAGAAACGTGAAGACGTGGAAGGGGCGCTTCACGAGCTCTCCGACCTCCTGCGCGGCCAGTACTCCTTTGAAGTCTGGAAACCCGAGGATAAGGAGACGTTCATCATCGAAGAGAACGGTGAGACCTTCATCTACCTCGTCTTCCATGACTGCATTGTCCGCCAGACGCTCAGGCGTAATGGTCTTGACCAGGGCGGCCCGCTCTGCCAGACTCTTTTTGGCTATGTCGTGGGCGCGATCGAAGAGATCACCGGCCGGAAAGCCAAACTGGAGATCGTCCATACCGGCCCGAACGCCTGCCTGAAGAAACTGATCCTGAAATGAGGCGGAATGATGAAGATTGCTATTGAGGAACTGGCCGGGTGTTCAGGGTGCACGATCGCGGTGCTCGATCTCCACGAGATGCTCCTTGATGTCATCGAGGAGGCTGAGATCGTCTACTCTCCGGTGATCATGGACACGAAGGAGCCCCCTGAGGGCATCGACATAGCATTCGTGACCGGTGCCGTCCGGAACGAGGAGAACCACGAACGCCTCATCAGGCTCCGGAAACGGGCAAAGACGCTTGTTGCGCTTGGGACCTGTGCCTGTTACGGCGGCATATCGGGTCTTTCGATGCTGAGTTCAAACGAAGACCTCTTCCAGTGCGTCTACCGGGAGGTGGAGACGGCTAAGCCCGACGGGGTTATCCCGACCGATGTGCCGCCGTTCCTCTACCGGGCGTTCGCGGTGGGCGATCTTGCAAAGATCGACTATTACATCACGGGCTGCCCGCCGAAGGAGGCGTTCTTAAAGAAGATCATCCCGGCGATGATCGCGGGGGATACTCTTGAACTCTCGCGTAAATCGGTCTGTGCAGAGTGCGACAGGATCATGGGGCCGGTTGAGAACTGGTCCCTCTCGCGGCGGCACGAGGGTGTGCCCGACCGTGAGCACTGCCTGCTCGGGCAGGGTTATCTCTGCCTTGGGAGCGTCACTTTCGGCAGGTGCGGGGCGGCCTGCCCGAAGAACAACATCCCGTGCCACGGGTGCAACGGCCCGTCGCTCGACATCCTCCGTGAGCCCTGCCGGGACATCTACAACATGATGGTGCGGAGGATTTCGGATCTCACCGATAAGCCGGAGAAGGAGGTGGAGAAGGAACTCTACGACGTCGCTCACACGATGTACGCCTTCACCATCGGGAGCCTGATCATGGAGGATAAGGAGACGTCAAAGATTCGCGATCTGGTAAAGGAGAGGGGAAGATGAAAGAGATCACGATAAGCCCGGTGACCCGGGTCGAGGGTCACGCCGGTATAAAGATCTTCCTCAACGAGCAGGGGGAGGTCGACTCGGCTCACTTCCAGGTTGTGGAACTCAGGGGGTTTGAGAAGTTCCTCGTCGGGGCGGCGATCGAGGAGGCTCCCCGGATAACGCCACGGATCTGCGGTATATGCCCATCGGCACACCACCTGGCGGCGGCGAAAGCGACCGACCAGATCTTCGGCGTCGAGCCGCCCGCGACCGGTAAGAAGCTCAGAGAACTCCTCAATATCGGGCAGTTCATCCACTCCCACGCCCTCCACTTCTTCATGCTTGCGGCGCCTGATTTCATCCTGGGCTACGATGCGCCGGCAGAGGAGCGCAACGTCATCGGGCTTGCCCGCCACTCACCCGAGATCGCGAAGAAGGCTATAGCGGTCCGGAAGTTCGGCCAACGCCTGACTGAGGCGGTCGGCGGCAAACCCATCCACCCGGCAAACGCGCTCTCCGGGGGGATGTCGGCGCCGCTCACTGAGGGGAGGAGGGCCGAACTGGTCACCATGGCCGATGAGGCGCTCACAATCGCCCGTGAGGGGTGGGACCTCGCACGTGGTCTCCTCGACGGCGTCGATACCGGTGTCGGCGCTGTGGAGACCGGGTTCCTGGGTATGACCAGGCACGGTCTCCACACGACCTACGAGGGGCCCGTTGCGGTGCTTGGGTCTGACGGGGGCAGGATCGGTTCGTTCTCGGGGGAGGAGTATACGAACTTCATCGAGGAGTACTCGGAGGACTGGTCGTACCTGAAGTTTGCCCGGCTCAAGGGCGGGGATTACTACCGGGTCGGGCCGCTTGCCCGGCTCAATATCGTGGAGAAGATGGGGACGGAGCATGCTGACGCCGCTCTCGCCGAATACCGCGAGCGGTTCGGTACCGTTACGCAGGCCACGCTTGCCTACCACCTGGCACGCTACATCGAGTTCCTCACCTCGTGTGAGCGGGCGGTGGAGTTGCTCTCCGATCCGGGCATCACCGGTTCTGATGTCAGGATCCCGGTGGAGAAGGTCGTGAACCGGCGTGGTATCGGGATCATCGAGGCTCCCCGGGGAACCCTGATCCATGACTACACCGTCAGCGAATCGGGCATCATTGAGCGGTGCAACCTCATCGTTGCGACCTGCCAGAACAACTACGCGATCGACCGGGGTGTGGAGGATATGGCACGCCGGGTGGTGGAGAACGGAACGTTGACCGAAGGGGCGGCAAACCGTATCGAGATGATCATCAGGGCGTATGACCCCTGTATCTCGTGCGCGACGCACGCGATCGGACGGATGCCCCTCCGGATTGAGTTAGTCAGAAGATGATGAGGCGATAGAGATGTTGAAACAGATCCTGGGAGAATTCCTGAAACTTGACGGGGTTACCGCCGCGGTTGTGGCGGGACGGGACGGCTTTGTGATCGAGAGTGTTGTTGCCGGCGACGTGGATGTCGAAGCCCTGGGCGCCATGGCGTCGACGGGCATGGGTACGTCTGAAGCGATGAGCAACGAGCTTGGGAAGGGGGAGATGCACCAGATGATCGTCGAACTGGAGAACGGGCCCATCCTGCTCTCCCCGCTCTCTGAGGACGAGCTGATTGCCATTGTGGCGGACGCAAACGTCAATGTCGGGCGGATCCGTTACGAACTGAAGAAGAACAAGGATCGAATAATCGCTGCTCTGTGAGACTGATGCTACCGGATGGCGTCTCACTCGGACGATTACAGGGGCCCCTTGCGGCCCTTGCTACCATCAGCCCTCGCTTTACGGGGGCGGTGCGCATCGACGGGTCCGGAGGGACCGGTTTTGTTCTGGTCCAGGGAGGGAACCCGTATGCGGCCGTTTATCAGGCAACCGGTGAGAACCTGGTCCTCAATGGGGACGAGGCCTACCGATACCTGCTCGACCGGCCGTCGCTCGATTACGAACTTATTGCGTATACTTCTGAGGAGACCGGGGCGGCCCGGGCGGTCTCCGAGGAGATCGGGTGCCTGATGAGCGGTGACGGCGCAGGGCCGGCCGCTTCTGCCGGGTCGTTGAGTGCGGGGTGCCTTGAGCATATCGCGCGGCAGCCGGGCGTCATTGCCGTCTCGGTCTTCCACGAGGGGTTTGCCCTCCAGTCACTGGGTTCCGCGGACTTTGAGCAGGTGGCTGCGGTCGCCGAGGATCTGCTCCGCGCCGGTACCCGTATCACGGGGGATATGGATATGGGGGACCTCTCCCAGGTGATCCTCGAGACTCCGGCGGGGAAACTTATCATCGCACCCTACAGGGATCTCTCAGTCTGCGTACTCGCAAAGCCCGACGCCAACCTTGGCCTGATCAGGCTCTCGATACGGGGCATGCAGGGCCAGGCACCCTGAAGGCGGGAACCCTGGGGCGTTACCGGGGCGGAGAACATCTCCCGCTGGGTGGAGGGGCTCTCTCCCTCCCCGGTTGCACATAGCCGCGGCGGGCCGGTGGGAGATCAGGTTCTGTCTACCCCTGCATCCAATGCACCAATCCCCGCTGCTTCGGCCTGGAGCGACGCCTCATGGATTCTTTCCGGAGTGACAGCCGGGGCCCGGGTTCTTTCCTTACAGGAGGATGCTTGATGTGGTGTTTTTCAACAAAACTGCAGATTCTTGAACGGCTCGCCGGTTCGGCCTGAGTTGCCCACCCTGGAGCCGCTCTCCTGACATCCCGTATCTCCGCACCCTAATAATGAAATACCAGGGGCACATTATATTGGAATGTAAACCATCCCAAAACTACGATTATCGGGAGGTTGTGATATGAAGAAAGGTTTTGCAACAAACATTGAGAAGGACACCGTAGAGAACACCGACTTCCGCAGGGTTCTCTATACGGGGAAGTTCAGCCAGCTTGTGCTGATGTGCCTGAAGCCCGGTGAGGAGATCGGCGAGGAAGTTCATGACGACGTCGACCAGTTCTTCCGGTTCGAGGAAGGCGAAGGGGCTGTCGTGATCGACGGCGTGAAACACGTCGTCAAGGACGGCAGCGCCGTGGTTGTGCCGAGCGGTGCAAACCACAACGTCCTGAATACCTCAAAGACGGCAAACCTCAAACTCTACACGATCTACTCGCCGCCCGAGCACCGTGATGGGGTTGTGCATAAGACCCGCGAAGAGGCTATGGCCGACGATGAGCATTTCGACGGAAAGACGACAGAGTAACGTCTCCCTGAAGTGCACTAGTGGAGCATTGCATCTAA
>NZ_DAQR01000053.1:0-680 GCF_002502935.1 Methanoculleus sp. UBA413 | reverse complement strand
TTCGCGCGAGGTGGCGATCGCTCGCCCCGCATCAGGACCCGCAACATAAGGTGAAACGGTCCACTAGAATCAGCTCCTTTTTTTAAGTCCCTTTTGCGCATGAGTCCGGGGGCCGGACTCATATGGCTGGCAAAAATCTCTGCTGCCCGGGTCAGTCCCGCACGATCTCGCCGCCCGCCTCCCTGATTGTCTTCTCGATGTGCTGGAGCAGGTCGGCGTCGTGGGTGGCAAAGTCCAGCATAGGAAAACCCGCCACGAGAGGGATGGGTTTGAAGACCGCAAGTGGTGGTTTCCCGTCCCGTACCGGGTTCTCCCCCGGGGCGATGACGGCGGTCGTTCCGTCCTCCCAGACGGCGAGGTTCCCGTAGCCCTGTGCGTCCCAGATCTTATGGATGATCTCGCGTGTGTGCAACATTCTCTGTTCCCAGAAGAGGGCTTACTCAGGGAGATATTAACCTTCCGGCATAGTAGTGGACCATTTCATCTTAACTTGAGGGTGCGTTGGCGTGATCGCCGGTCTCTCGCGCGAAGGAGGCGAAGGACGCGAAGTTCGGTTGCTGGACGGTATGCCCCCTTTGCGTCCTTCGCGCGGAAAGCCGCGCGGGAGAATTCATGGGGCAGAGCGAGAGGCTGTACGCAGGAAAGTGACCGATTCCCCGGGCTCGCCCCGGGCAGTGGAC
>NZ_DAQR01000050.1:7707-8079 GCF_002502935.1 Methanoculleus sp. UBA413 | reverse complement strand
GAGGAGGCAATTGCGGGTATCAAGGCAGGGAGGGTTTACACGGCGGGAGAATTGATGAGGGAGCTGGAAATCGATTGAATGGCTATACGGTGATCAAGACGGAAAAGGCCCTTAATGGCCTGAACCTGCACTCACGTTGGCAGGCATGGGAGCCGTTCGGTTTTCCCGGGGTTCGGTTGATCGATAGCCCCCGCCAGGAACAGGAACGGGGAGAAGGCGGGCCGGAACACTATTCTCCGGGCGGTGAGCAGGTCAGAAGAAACTATTTATGTCCACCACTCATATTGAAATTTAATGAAGCGATTTTCTGCCGTTGCAGCAGGGCGGGTTCAGAGAGTCGGATTCCGGGAGCACGTCTACAGAGAGACGTTT
>NZ_DAQR01000050.1:7204-7455 GCF_002502935.1 Methanoculleus sp. UBA413 | reverse complement strand
GAGGGAAGTGAAGAGGATCTTCGCGCCCTCGTCGACAGGATCAATATCATCCGCTACCCGATCGCGGTCAAATCATTCACTATCAAATGGCAGGAAGCAACCGGGGAGTTCACAAGTTTTGAGATCATTCGCGGAGATCTCCAGGAGGAACTGTTTGAGAGGGTTGATTTCGCCGGCACAATCATGTATCAGACGCTGGAGAATTCTGAACTGAGTTTGAAGAAACAGGACCAGATGCTGGACAAGCAGGA
>NZ_DAQR01000050.1:0-6884 GCF_002502935.1 Methanoculleus sp. UBA413 | reverse complement strand
GATACCAGGAAGTACCTTGACGACGAATTTGCAGAGATCAAGAAGGAGCTTGCCGCCATCAAGGGTGCCCTCGCGAGAGCTGGCATCCAGGTGTGACCGCTCCCCCTTCTCTCGCCGGGGGCATTCCCCGGAGAACTGCCGACGTGGAATAGTGCTCTTTTTCAGGGGAATGCGAGGGATTTGAACACTGCTTACCTATCCCTGCCGCCTGCAGAGGGAATACTGTGCCATTCTGGTCTCTGCCCCCCCTCTAGCGGTAGATACTGCTCCGGTTTTCTGCCTCCAGCACGAGGATAAGGAGGTGCTCATCCTCGAATGGCGAATACGGTTCGGTACTCGCCCACCCGGAGCCGGTAGAACGGATCCTCCCCGATCCCCCGCCCCGCCCGGACAACAGCGGACCCGACCGACACCCGCCCGCAGACCCCGCCGGAACAGCCGTCCTTAAGTAGTACAAAACCTCAATTTCAACCAGGATGGGATTACTCACATGAAACTGACAGTGAAACTGCTCGACATCGCGAACCGGGGGGTCCTCCTCCACAGCACCGACGCGCAAAACATCCGGGTCCGCGACGGCGACCGTGTCCAGATCGCCGACGAGACGGCCGGAATAAGCGTCCAGGCCCACGTCGATACCACCAGTTCACTCATCGAGCCCGGTGTCATCGGCGTTTACCGGCCGCTGAACGCCACGCTCGCCGCAAGCGAAGGAACACCCGTCGAGGTGCGGAGCGCCGAGCGGCCGCCATCGCTCTCGTACATCAAGAAGAAGATGGACGGCGGCCGGTTTACCAAGGACGAGACCCTGGAGATCGTCAAGGATATCGTCAACGACACCCTCTCGCCCGGCGAGATCACCGCCTACGTCACCGCATCCTACATCAACGGCCTCGACATGGACGAGGTGGAGTACCTGACGAGAGCCATGGTCGAGACCGGGGAGCGCCTCCAGTTCACCCGACACCCGGTCGTCGACAAGCACTCCATCGGGGGCGTGCCCGGGAACAAGATCACCCTCCTGATCGTGCCGATCATCGCCGCGAGCGGTCTGCGGATCCCAAAGACCAGCTCCCGCGCCATCACCGGCGCCGGCGGGACCGCGGACCTCATGGAGGTTCTTGCGCCCGTCTCGTTCCCGGCGGCCGAGGTCCAGAAGATGACCGAGAAGGTCGGCGGCGCCATTGTCTGGGGCGGGGCCACGAACATCGCCCCTGCCGACGACAAGATCATCACCTACGAGTACCCGTTCCGGATCGACGCCCGGGGGCAGATGATCGCAAGCGTCATGGCCAAGAAGTTCGCCGTCGGCGCCGATATCGTGGTCATCGATATACCGGTTGGCCGGAACACGAAGATAGCGACGCCCCAGGAGGGCCGCAAACTCGCCCGCGAGTTCATCGAACTCGGTGAGAGGCTCGGGATGCGGGTCGAGTGCGCGTTAAGCTACGGGGAGTCGCTCGTCGGTCACACCATCGGCCCGAACCTCGAGGTGCACGAGGCGCTCGCCGTCCTCGAGGGGGCGACCGAGCCGAACTCCCTGATCCAGAAGAGCCTCTCAATTGCCGGGATTGCGCTTGAGATGGCAGGGAAGGCTGCATACGGTCAGGGGTTCGACATGGCAGCAGACCTCCTCCGGAGCGGGAAGGCGCTTGAGAAGATGCGGCAGATCATCGAGGTCCAGGGCGGCGACCCGACGGTAAAGGCCGAGGATATCGTTCCGGGTGAGTACCGGTTCGATGTCCGGGCGCCGCAGGACGGCTACGTCATCGAACTCAACAACAGCGCGCTTGTGACCCTCGCGCGGCTTGCGGGCTCCCCCTACGACCACGGCGCGGGGCTTGACATCCACGCAAAGAAGGGGACCCGGGTCAGGAAGGGTGACCCCATCTTTACCATCTACGCCGACCGGGAGTGGCGGCTTGAGCGCGCGATAGAGGTCGGCAGGGTGCTGATGCCGGTGGTCGTGGAGGGGATGGTCCTTGAGCGTATCCCACCTGAGCGCTGGGTGTAAACCGATGCACTCAAATTTTAGGCCGCAGTATACTCCAGCATGATCAAAAAACGTCGTCTCATCATAGGGCTCCTCATAGCATGCGTCCTTATATGCGGGACGGTGCAGGCGGTCACCCTGCGGGTCAGCGTGGCTGACGAGAAGAACGGCGACTCCCTTGCCGACGCATCCATATATGTCGATGGCGAGTACGTGGGCACGACCGCGTCGGACGGCACCTACTCCTATGTCCACTCGGGGAAGAAAGATCTGCGCCTGAAGGTGGTGCGGAAGGGTTACCGGGACTGGACAGACTGGGTTGACGCCGACAGAACCAGGATCCAGGTCGATATGTTCCGCAAAGACGAGACCCTCACGGTTGAGGTCTATGATGCGGCGACTCTGAAACCGGTCGTCGGGGCGCTGGTGCGCGTCGAGGGCGACGGTATCTCCCGCTCGGAGACTACCAGGAGCGACGGGGGCACGGACTTCTCGGTGCGGTCGGGTGCGCTCTACAATGTCGATATCCGCGCATCGAACTACTATGATGTCTCAAAGACCGTGCAGATGGAGACCAGCGGCAAGGTCGTCCAGTACTGGCTCTTCAGGAACGATCTCCTGGCGGTCCAAGTCCGTGACTCTGAGACCTCAGCCCCGATTGAGGGTGCGGAGGTCTTCGTCGACAGTGCGCGCGTAGGCGCGACCGATGCCGACGGCAACCTCCCGGTCCACCTGCAGCGTGAGAGGCGGTACTCCCTTAAGGTCACGGCGTCCGATTACCAGCCCTACCAGGAGGAGCGCTACATCGAGGTAGACAATGTCCTCTTCCTTGTGCACCTCTCGAAGTCGGCATACCCGGTCTCGCTGACGGCGTTTAGCGAGACGATGAAGCCGATAGCGGGGGCGGAGGTCTACCTCAACGGGACGTTCCAGGGCAAGACCAACCAGTACGGCCGGTTCATGCTCTCCGATGTCAACGCCGGCACCTACGAGATTACGGTGAAGGCGCCCGGCTACGGGGAATGGATGGAGGTCCGCCAGGTCTCCGGGAAGGGGGAGGATATCGTCGCTGAGCTCGACTACGACCAGGCGAGCGTGACCATCCGTGCGGAGGACACCGACCGGAAGGCGGTTGCCGACGCAGCCATCCAGGTCGACGGCCGGGTTGTTGGGGTGACTGACGGCCTTGGCTACCTCAGGACAGCGCTCACCACGAATAAGGTGTATGCCGTCACCGCCACCCGCGACGGCTTCGAGCCGATATCGATCGATGTAGAGATCCCGCTTGGGACAACCGAGTTTACGGTCCCGCTCATGATGGAGCGGACCTTCAACATCGGGATGCTCGTGGTCGGTGTCGGGGTTGTTGCCGCGGTCCTCCTCGGTGCCGTTCTTGTGGTGCGGCGCAGGCGGGCTGGGGCGGGCCGGGGCAGGCCGCCGCGCGGCCGGGGCCGGTTGTAGGCTCTATCGTATACTTTTTTCCCAGGTTCCCCCCCGGGAGCACGACTTCCCCGGGAGTCCGCCGGCAGACTATACTCCTGGTGGAAAGGATATTTTTGAATGGGGGTGTGAATAATATCTTTTGTTCCTCACAATGACGCCCTGCCGAACATTTATTCAATCCCGTGGGATATCGTTTCCCGATTTGGAAAAGGGGCCTTTTGACTTGCAGATATCATTAACAATCTTTATATGTTATGGTGTAGCAAGAGCACATACGGTGGAGTATGAACGTATGGACGTATGCGTGCCTGGTCGTGGGGCTGCTCCTGGTTGTGGCGCCGGTTGGGGCGCTGGTGCCTGACACTATCGCGATCAGCACTGATCCTGAGTGGGTGACGGCGGGGAGTGGGGAGTCCGCGACCGTCACGGTGCAGGTCAGTAACAGTACCTCTGGCAACACCTCGTTTGAGGGTGTCGCTATCGATTTTGAGGTGGATGGTGAGTATGGGAGCATCTCGCCTGCGCGCGTGGGGATTGATAGTGCCGGAAGGGCGGCGGCGGTCTTCAAGCCCGGGACGCGGAGCGGGACCGCGACGATCACGGCGACGGTGTCATGTGAGGGGCTGGATGAGCCCCTGACGGGGAACGTCGACCTGTATATCGACCACGCGGCGCCGTATGCGATCGCCGGCCTCTGGTACGAGTCTGAGGTGACCGCCGGGGGGACGACGGATATTACTGTCCTGATGGTGGACCGGTATGGGAACTTGGTGGATAGCAAGCGGGAGGCCGAAACGGTGAAATTCACGGTGGGCTCGCCCGCGGGGGGTGCGGTGTTTGTCGGTGGTACGGATGAGATCACGGTACCGATGGACGATACCGGGAACGCCACTGTGACACTCGAAGTTGATACGGTGGCTGGGGAGAATATTGTTCTCGTAACATTCCCCGGAAAGATCGGATCGCGTTATCTGACTGTCACCGGACTTGCGAACGGAGAACCGTCGGAGATCTATCAATCCGTTTCTCCAAAGGTGGGGGATCTAGATCCAGAATACCGCCCTGAATTGCCGTTGGATGGACAGTTCACCATCACCTATGCTCTCTATGACGAGTATGGCAATCCTGCTGGTGGCCGCCAGATAAGAGTAAACGTCCAGTCAGTCTCCGGTTCCCTGACATCGGGTGAGTGGCTCCTCAAAACAAACAGCCAGGGCAAGGCACAGATCACGTACGGCCCGTCTGTCCGGGCCGGTGTTGCCGAGATAGTCGCGACCGCCGTCGACAACAACAATGTTTCATGTAGCCAGAAGGTGGGTTTCTACAGCACCACCCCGACCAACATGCTCCTCACCGCCGTCCCCCAGACCATCGCGAGCGGGGATGTAAAAGATGACCTCATCTCTTATATCAAGGCGAAGGTAATGGACTCGAAGGGCAACCCCGTTCGAAACGAAAGTGTTTCGTTCAGGATTGTCAGTATCGACAACGGGACAACTCCGATGACCGATGGACCTAAGATCTCGAACGAAACCCACACCTATGGGGATATCGGGACCTCCCTTGTTGCTATGACTGATGAGGACGGATTTGCTACCATTGATTTCCATCCCGGAAAATTCACCCGGGATACGTCCGACCTTGGGTATAGCAACATGGCTTCAGGAAATGCAACGATCCAGGCCGCCTGGAATGGCGAGGAGGAGGAGACCGTAGTGTCCTTCAGGAACTACCCCTACCTCAGTGTCAGGACCTCTGTCGAGCCCCAGTCGGTAGCTGTGAACGGTAGCGTAAATGTCACAGTTCAGTTGATCGGCGACGGCTGGGCCCTCCAGTCGAGGCCAATTGATGTGGTGCTCTGCACCGACCGGTCGGGGAGTATGTTGAAGAATACATCATACGGGGGCGGCGGTGGCTGGCTCTATGATGCGGATAAGTATCCCGGTTGGGTCAACCAGGAATCTATCGATGACCGGATGGTCCACGCAATGCGGGCAGCGAAAGTATTTGTATCCCAGATGCAGCCTTCGAAGGACAGGGTAGGGCTGGTCTCTTTCGGGCAGTCGGGGCAGACGGATCTTGACAATTATGGCTATAAATTTTGGGCTGGAAGTGACTATTTCTCGAATTCCCGGGGAAAATGGAAATATGATGACAGCGACGACGATGCCTACATTTCCGAGCACTACAAAAACCCGCAAGACTATTCTGGTCCTGCCACCCGCGATCTCGAGTTGACACGAACATATACGGATGTCAATGCGCCGATCGACAACTGGCTCCCCTGCGGTGGAACCCCGATGCGCGAGGGGCTGTACCGGTCTGTGCGGATGATCATGGAGAACCCGAGAACGGATAATCCAGTGAAGGCGATTGTCCTCCTGACCGACGGGGAGTGGAACACGGGTGGAAATCCGGAGGGAGGTGATGGCGCCAAATCATTCCCTGGAATCAGGACCGGCAGTGTCATCGATTATGCAAAAGGCGCGGACATCAAGATCTTCACGATCGCCCTCGGCGACGAACCGAGCCATGACGAGCTCCTGAGTTATGCCAACCAGACCGGCGGCAGGTTCTACAGTGCTACCGCAAGCGACGACCTGACGCAGGTATATGAGGATATTGCCCAGAAACTCCAGGAGGCGGCGGGCGTCAATACCACGATGGAGTTGGCGTTCGATAAGGTCATGATCAATTCCACGCCCACTGAGGACGTCTTTAAGTATGAACCTCTGGATCCGGTCTCGACCAGCGAGGTCAAGTACTGGACAAACAACGGTTCGGTCTTCTGGGGGCCGAAGTGGGTGAACCAGGCGGAGAACGGGGATTGGGATGGTCAAAACCTCACCTTCGATGTCGGAGATATCTATCTCAATCAGACCTGGGAGACGACGTTCCGCCTGAAGGTCTTAAAAGAGGGGAATATCGACATCTTCGGCAACGAATCTGTTATCCACTTCAACGGCACCCAGGGCAAGACGAAATTAGGTCTTCCCCACACATTTATCACTGCCAGTCTGGTACTCGATGAGACTGACGCCACCACGTCGAATATCTGGTTATATTCTCTCACTGTTTCCACGGAGGATCCCGGCATCCTTGTCCCTTCCTGGAACCTCAACTATACAGGGAACAAATCTGTGACACAGAAGGTCTTGTACCAGTTCAGCCCTGATAACATCTGGTGGGACGGCACCTGGCATGCGGCCGATACGAAACACCATCCTTCGGATACCGATATTAACGGCATGTATTCGTCCCGCCTTGAACTCAAGAAGGAGGGAGGGTGGTACAAGATACGAGTCACTGCGCGGGAGGATACACCTGATGGCGCAAGTGCCGAGATAACGCGTACAGATCCCATCCAGGTAGAGACGAGAAATGTGGCATATATCAAGATTGGATAAAATACCTCTTCGCCAAAATAACCTCTTTTTCGAGTGAGATG